>JBBRKB010000165.1:0-7979 GCA_038218385.1 Cytophagales bacterium
ATACTGCTCTTGCGAGCCATGATGAACCCGATGATTTGAAGGAGTGGCGAGTATATATTCAATCCACGGATGCAATTTTTTTATGTATTCAGTATGAACCCAAAACTGAAACAGAATGGCGAGTTGATTGGTAACGAAAATGATTATAGGATGAAACCCAATGAGCGCCACCGGTAAGATGAATATGACCTTAATGTATTGCACCCAGCTTAACCGAAAGGATACCGTGAGGTTATATTGTTCACCCGAATGATGGGGGATATGGGAGGCCCAGAAGAAACGTACGTGGTGTGAAATGCGATGTGTCCAGTAACTCGCCAGGTCAAAAATAATGTAACAGGGAATGAAGGTCCACCAGTTTAATTGCATTCGCCACGGAACCAGATTATATACCACTATAAAAAGAACAAGAAGCAATGTTTTAATAAATACACCGATGGCAACATTTCCCAAACCAACTAAGATTGATCCGAGCGTTTCTTTTTTCTTATAGTACCCATGATCTTGATATTTGGAAACCAGATATTCGATTAAAACAAAGAAGAACATTACGGGAGCGGCGTATACAATAATATTAGGGGCACTTTGCTCGAGGCTCTCTATATCCTGTAATGAAATCTTTTCTGCGTTAAACAATTCTTCCATGAACATATTTGGGGATTATTGATAAAGCTATGGTAATTAGAGAGAAAACACCAATTGACTTTTTCGCTTTAAATCTATTTTAAAATTCAAACATAATTTACTTACAACTCTTGTAAGCAAAGAATTAAATTCATCTGACTCAAAAAATTCCTGATGACTTCACAATTGCAAAAGCGATGCCTTATGAATTGAACGAGGCTGACAAAAATTATCAAGATGTAGAAGATGTAAAGAAAGGCTTTTATAACCGGATTAGAAATATTATTGCTGTAATGTTGATGGATTGCTCACATATCTTCAAAAAGTAGCACTGCCTTAGGGGATAAAATTCTGTGGATATGGGGTAAAAGTTCCACATGTTTTTTAAATAGGGCTATACATGACCTGTTTCTAGTGCTTCTTTATTTTTTCACCTGCCAACTTGTGAAATTCCGGCTAACGAGAGACATTAAAAAAAATCAACACGATGATCAAACCATTTTCATATAGAAATTCTTTGGTCGGTTTCATCGTGTTGATTTCTTTAAATCAATTGTAAAAAAATAATACTATGCTTCTTCTAGTGATTCGTAGTTCACACTTGATTCAGCTATTTCCGTAAGTAATTCATCCGTTTCCTTCTCCTCATCAAGTGTGGTTCCTAAAATATTCTTTACTTCCTCTAAGCCTAATGTTTTGGCAAGTTGAGCCAATCCACCATAGGTCGCGATTTCGTAATGTTCTACTTTTTGCGCTGCTATTATCAAACCAACGTCGCGCGTGGCAGTACCTTTTTCGGTATCTTCTATAATAGATTCTCCTTCTTTCACCAATCCTTCCATCGCATCACATTTTTTTGCCTGTGCTTTTTTGCCCAAGATTTCGAAAACTTCCTCAAGTCTTTCCACATGCGTTTTGGTTTGCTCCAAATGACTTTCAAATGCTTCTTGAAGTTCAGGAGAAGTGGCGGCCTTTTTCATTTTCGGTAAAGCTTTGACCAGATGTTTCTCTGCCCAATAAATATCCTTCAGCTCATCAGTAAAAAATTCCATCAGAGCAGATTGATTGTCGGGTGTTACATTTTTCTTCGTTGTTTTCTTTGCTGTAGTTGCCATTTTTTTGTTTTTAAGTTTAGTTAATAATTCATTCGTGAGAGTCTTATGTTATCTTTTGGTGGCTTTCTTAATTTCTTTCTCCACCTCTTGTTGTGTTACTTGTGCTTCCATTTTTATGGGTGATTCAAGGAAGTCTATATCGTTGCCCTTATTCCATGGACCACGGATATCCTTTTCGCCATGATCTCCCTCTCCTGTAGAATCATTATAAAACTGCTCTACTATTCCCGGAGTAGGTGCAATTTTTCCAATCACCAACTTGTCTTTGCTTATCGTGTCCAAGGCAGTCATGAATGCCTTGAGATGTGTAATTTCCCGGGTCATCAAAAATTGAAGTGCATCTTTACTACCGGGGTCGTCACAGAAGTTAATAAGTCTTTCATAAACAATTTTGGCGCGAGCTTCTGCAGCGATATTGCTCCGGAGGTCTACGTCAATTTCGCCCGTAATTTTTAAATAGTCAGCAGTCCAGGCGTTGCCTTGTGAGTTGAACAGACCAACGCCCCCGCCGCCGGCAATGGCGATAAGTGGGTCTGCTTCTGCTGCTTCGCGGTTGGTCTTCAAGGGCTTCAAGTGCATACGCGCGAGTGTTCCAATTATTTCTAAATGACTTAACTCTTCTGTGCCAATGTCCATCAGCAAATCTTTGAGACCCATATCTTCGCAGTTCAGCCCTTGCACAGAATACTGCATGGCAGCGGCAAGCTCACCATTGGCTCCTCCAAATTGTTCTAACAACATGTTGCCAAAGCGGGGATTGGGCGTATCAACGCGCACGGTATACATTAATTTTTTGATATGATGGTACATAGTTTAATTGGTTTATAGTATTTATAGTGAATAGTTGTTATGAACAGATAGCTGTTTCGGAGCTATTGTGTGAGTCGATTTTTTCCGGGTGGTATAACCTAAACCGTATTGGTTTAGCACTTCATTAAAATAGGTTTTGAACGCTTGTCGATTAAAAGATTTGGCAGGACAATCAGCAATCCGATTACCAAAAAGAAGTACCTGTGGGAGACTTCCGTCAATAAAGCGTCTTTTCATTTCGAAGCTCAGATCTATTGTGTAGTAGGGCATGCCTTGATTTGTGTCATGAAACACAGAAACCCAAATGCGCGAAACGAAGTCAAGCAAAGCCCTGTTCTCCAGTGTCCTAGTCTCCGTTAACAACTTTATAAAGTGGTGGTTGATGATATTCCAGAGATCACCTTTTAAACCCAGTAACTCACCAGGTGCGAGCGATTGTGCTGCGGAGAGTGGAAGCGTACGTTCTATTTTCATTTTATGGTTAGCGTTTTTTGTTGGGTAGCTAAAGTTTATACTGGTAAATGGTTTACACCAATTATGCCTGAATGAGAGACGCACTAAAAAATATGGGATTAAGCCGATGCCATTTCATGTCTACTGATTAAAAGTTATAAAATGACCGATCATGTAAGTAAAATACTGCACTAAAGAATTTAACGTCAACAATTTGGATGTGATGCGACTCCTTTCCCGCGAATGAGGGACGCGAAGATATTCCCCGGTTGTTTCCTTTTCTCCACAAAAAAAGAAGCACTGAACGGAATCGAATAAATAAGGAGGATGTTAAGTTGGTATAAAATTTATGAACGCTTTGCTATGGAACTGACTTCATATAATCAGAAAAGAATGATCAATACTACACCCGAACCTCAGGCTAATGAGAAACAATTGAAATTTGTGGTGCAGAAGCATGCGGCGTCAAATCTGCATTATGACTTCAGACTTGAAATGAATGGCGTGCTAAAAAGTTGGGCAATACCAAAGGGTCCCTCCATGAATCCGAAAGTAAAGCGGCTTGCTATAATGGTAGAAGACCATTCCTTGAATTATCGAATGTTTGAAGGATCAATTCCGAAAGGAAATTATGGTGCAGGTATGGTGATGGTGTGGGATGAAGGCGACTACACGCTGGAAGGCAACGAGCAAATGGAAAGTAAGAAAGCCAAAGATAAAAACGCCGTACTGCTGTTACAAGAAGGAAAGATTAAGTTCTTGCTGCAAGGCAAAAAATTGCAAGGTGAATTTGCTTTGATAAAATCGCATGATCATGATAAAGGCGAGAAGCAGTGGCTACTTATGAAATTACCAGATGACTACGCTACTTCAAAGGACATCTTATTACTCGACAAATCGGTAGTGAGCGACAAAACTATTGAGGAACTTACAAATATAAATAAGTAAACAGCATCTACCTCGAAAGCGAAATCTTAAAATGAGTTAGCATTGTTACCAAAGGAAATCCCTGTTAACCTTCTTTAATTTCTGAGTTTGAAGTGGTAATAGATTATGATCTGTCTCTGAAGCGAATGGTGTAGGTAATGTTGAGGATAGTTATTAACAATGCAAAAGCATTTGCGAAAATGATTATGAGATCGTCTTTCAGGATGCCATAATATACCCAACTCGATAATCCGAACATGAGTATCACAAGCATGAGAATGGATACATCTTTCGATTTCTTTTCCTTGATCAACTTTATAAGCTGCGGAATAAGGGAAGTAGACGTTAGCGCGCTCGCACCAATACCAACAAGTGTTTCGTAATTCATTCGGTAAGCATTTATAGAATTCCTCATAAGGATAATGATGCCAACTTTCATTGTTGACCGCATTGCAGAAGGAAACTCCTTCAACATCCATTTCCTATTTGTGAATTAATTTCCCCTAGCGAAAAGTAATATGCTTACGAAACTGCTGTAGCGGCTCCTTTTAAAAAAAATGCAACACTCACAGATCATCAATGATTCGGTACTGGTTTTGTACTTGATGTGAAAATATTTCCAAATGCCGGAGGGACCATCCATTGTAATCTTAAAAGAAGCTGTTCAATCTTTTGTAGGCCAAAAAATAATGTTGGCAGAAGGCAACAGTAAAATGATAGATTTTGATACCAATAGGTGTCAAGATTAAAACTCGAATAGAACGCAATGGCGCAACATCCACTTTTACAATTTACGTCTTCCAGTATTTATTGTCAGCAGGCAGATGTTCATATCGATCCGTGGCATCCTGTTGACTTCGCCATTCTTACACATGCACACAGCGATCACGCCAAGCCCGGGTGTAGATATTATCTGGCGCACAAAGATTCAGAAAGCATATTGCGCTTAAGACTGGGTAAAGATATTTCACTTCAGACCGTTGCGTATGGTGAAAGGATTTCCATGAATGGTGTAAACTTCTCCCTTCATCCCGCAGGACATGTCATTGGTTCTGCACAAATACGAGTGGAGTACAAAGGAGAAGTGTGGGTAGTAAGCGGAGATTATAAAGTACAAGATGATCATTTTTCTGCGCCCTTCGAGCCGGTCAAATGTAATACATTTATTACGGAGTCTACGTTCGGCTTGCCCATTTATAAATGGCCAGATCAGGATGAGGTAATGAAAGATATAAAAGAATGGTGGAAGCAAAACCAACAGCAAGGTAAGGCAAGTGTATTGATGGGATATGCGTTGGGGAAAATGCAACGCCTAATCAAAAATCTTCAGCCATTTGATACGCGTGTATATGCGCATGGCGCGATCTTTAATGTAAATGAAAAATTACGAGCATACGGTTTTGATCTTCCCCATATTCCCTTGGTAACAAATGAGATTGATAAAAAAATGTATCGTGGAGCATTGATCCTGGCAACGCCTTCTTCTCACAATAGTTCATGGATGAAAAAATTTACACCGTACTCCACCGGCTATTGCTCGGGATGGATGGCTGTGCGTGGCGCTAAAAACAGAAGGTCAGTGGATAGAGGTTTTGTGTTATCCGATCATGCCGATTGGAACGACCTGAATAAGGTTGTTACCGAAACGGGAGCAGAGAAAATATTTGTGACGCATGGATATACCGATACGTATGCACGATGGCTAAACGAACAAGGTATAGAAGCGGCAGAAGTTAAAACAGATTATGGCAACGAAGAGGAAAGTGTAACGGGAGATTCTCTATGAAACAATTTGCTCAACTTTTTCTAGCACTCGATCGCACAACTAAAACGAATGAAAAGGTGGCGTTGCTAAAAGAGTATTTCCTATCGGCAACGGAAGAAGATAAACTTTGGGCGCTGGCTTTGTTCACCGGCAGAAGACCGCCACGAAATTTTAAGACAGCACAAATCCATGCGTGGGCTTTAGAGAAAGCAAACATTCCCGAATGGCTTTATCGTGAGAGCTATAACAGTGTAGGGGATATGGCAGAAACGATTTCACTTCTTCTTCCGGCTGTTGCATCAACATCCACTAAAACGTTGAGTGAATGGTTTAATGCTTTGGCAGAAATGGCCAAGGCTACTGAGGAAGAAAAAAAGCAATTTATTTTTTCAGCATGGGAGAATCTCTCTCCGCATGAAATTTTTGTGTTCAACAAATTGAATATGGGCAGCTTTCGCATAGGTGTTTCACAAACGCTGGTGGTGCGTGCGGTGAGCGAATCCATTCAGCAATATCCTGCTGTGATCACACATCGGATCATGGGAAATTGGGATCCTTTCACAACTACTTTTAAAGAATTAATCCTGAATGAAAATGCAAATGATCAATTTTCAAAACCCTATCCATTCTATCTGGCCTACGCAATTGAAGGTTCTGTCGATACATTGGGTAATCCTGATGATTGGTTTGCCGAATGGAAATGGGATGGCATTCGCGCGCAGATTATAGTTCGCAATCATGAACTTTACATTTGGTCGCGGGGGGAAGAACTCGTTACAGATAAATTTCCAGAACTAAAAGTCTTTTCATCATTGCTACATCAAGGTACCGTACTGGATGGTGAAATAGTTTGTTTCATGGATGGAAAGCCTATGCCCTTCAATGTATTGCAGACCCGAATAGGAAGGAAAAATGTAACGAAGAAAATTCTGGAGGAAGCGCCCGTTGTTTTTATTGCCTATGATATTTTGGAATTGAACAGTGCTGATATCCGAACACAGACGCACCACAACCGAAGATTGTCACTTGAACAATTGCATCTGCAAAGTAAGGATGAAACTGTATTTCGATTATCGAAGTTGCTTGAGTTTAACACATGGGAAGAATTGAAAGCGATGCATAACCACTCCCGAGCCAATATTGCTGAAGGTTTTATGATTAAACGAAAAGAGGCTACCTACAAAACCGGGCGTACAAAAGGGGATTGGTGGAAATGGAAAATTGATCCGCTGAGTGTAGGTGCTGTTTTAATTTATGCGCAAAAAGGACATGGACGAAGAACAGAGTTTTATACGGATTATACCTTCGCTGTTTGGGATGGTGATAAACTTGTTCCCTTCGCAAAGGCATACTCTGGCTTAACCGATGAAGAGATCAGAAAGGTTGATCACTTTGTAAAACAAAACACAATTGAAAAATTTGGCCCGATACGAAGTGTAAAACCTGAATTGGTTTTTGAGATTGGATTTGAAGGTATCAATGCATCGCCTCGTCATAAGTCAGGCATAGCCGTCCGCTTCCCGCGCATGTTGCGTTGGCGGAAAGATAAGCCCGTGGAAGAAGCAGACACGTTAGAGAATCTCAGAAAATTATTGACAAGTTTTGGTTAGATTGTGATATAAGCAATGCAGATAAATGGTGAATGAAGAAAATTAATATATCACCTTTATCCACTTCCTTCCCATATCAGGTAGCACCTACGGAGCTTAGTGCATTCTTGATTCTTATTCCTATAAACAGGAGGCTCCTATGGAGCCGCTTTGAATTTCGATTAACTTTTGGCCTCCTGTATTTTTTTCATCAGAAAATTATCTATTTAAATTTTTCGAAATAAAGTGCGACCAGCTCCATCGGAGCTTCCTGTTTATAGAAATTTCCGCCATGATCTGCTAAGCTCCGTAGGTGCTTCCTAAAACTTGCGATAAATATCAATGACTGAAGATTGATAAGGTTGCCAATTACATATATAATTCAATTCCATAGTGCTTTTGATAATGAAAAAATTAAACTGAAAATGCGCTCTCAATGTAGTAGTGAGGCCACAAAGTGAAAAACCTTAAATTGGCCAGAAGGTCAACGCGGAATTTCAACCTGAGCATTTTTTCTGCTTTTTAACTATTTTACAAAAAAAATTATTTAGTCGAACTCATGAGCAACTTCGCGCTCTTCATTATTCTGTTAACCATTGTAACGGCTCTTGCCGAGCTTACCGACAAGGTCCGAATTCCATATCCCATTATGCTTGTGCTGGTGGGGATGGTCATCGGATTTATTCCGGGCTTACC
>JBBRKB010000166.1:0-7922 GCA_038218385.1 Cytophagales bacterium
TCGATCCTTAGATTTCCTACAGGCACATGGGTAAGTGTAAAATTTCCTTCAACATCCGCTGCGGTTCCTACGTTGGTGCCCATCACCTGAATGGTGGCGGCAGGTAGCGCCTCATTTTTGTCACGCACTTTGCCTGTAAGCGTTCCAGTATCTTGCGCCAGTGCGGGGGCAATCCCCAAAAGAGATACAGCGGTTATAAACAATAGGTGATTCATATACATTTAAAATTCGAACTGACTTACGATTATTTTAGATTTTCAAAATTAATAAGTTAGATTACTCTAACAAAATTAATTACCTGTTTTTTTCTATTTTCGCTTAAACAAATGATTTAGATGGCTTCGCACACGGAAGAAAACTACTTAAAGGCACTTTTAAATCTTGCAGATGAACAAGGGGAAGTAAACATTTCAGACCTCAGTAACGTGCTGCATGTTAGCAAACCTACCGTTAACAGTATGGTGAAAAATCTTGAAAAGCAGGGGCTCGTGAACTATGAAAAATACAGGCCCCTCTCTCTCACCAAGAAAGGTAAAAAAGAAGCTGCATTGGTTATTCGTAAGCATCGCCTCACGGAAATGTTCCTGGTAAAAAAAATGGGCTTTGGTTGGGAAGAAGTACACGAGATTGCAGAGCAGGTAGAGCACATCAAATCGCCTAAGTTTTTTGATCGAATGGATGAACTTTTGGATCATCCCAGCGTAGATCCGCACGGTTCACCCATTCCAGACACATCAGGGCAATTGGTTGAACATGATCACCAGCCCCTCAGCAATTGCAAGCCCGGCGTTAAAGTGCGATTGGTTGCTTTGGCACATTCGTCAATAGATTTTTTAGAATTCCTCAACAGCAGACAGTTAACGTTAACAACTGCGCTGCATGTTATATCAAAAGAATCCTTTGATGGCAGCATGGTGGTACGCTATAAAAACCATCCATCTGAGCCGCTGAGTATAACTATATGTGAACGCCTGCTGGTAGAAAAAATATGAGATTGTCCTCCTGCGTTCATCACATCCGCTCTCCCAAATTCACACCCTTCATTTTCTCTTCAAGTGTAAAGGGTTGATTATATAATCGCTTACCGGTAGCTTTATAAATGGCGTTGGCAATGGCCCCTCCGGTTGGTGGCAATGCGGGCTCCCCTAATCCTGTAGGATCAATTTCGTTTTCAACAAAATGTACATCAACCTCCGGCACTTCTTTGTAGCGTATCATCCGATAGGTGTTGTAGTTTTTCTGTTCTACCGCTCCGTCTTTGAACGTAAGATTGCCAAACAAGGCATGCCCCATGCCATCTATCACGCCACCACGCACTTGTTGGTGAGCACCGGAAAGATTTACGACCACACCACAATCGGCTGCAGAAGTAATTTTTTGAATTACCGGTTTGCCCTTCTTCATTTCTACATCGGCTACATGGGCAACATATGAACGATGTGAGAAATAAACAGCAAAGCCCTGGCTCACATTTTTCTTCTTGCCCCAGTTTGATTTTTCGGCAGCCAATTCAATCACACCTTTCATACGATCGATGTCATATTTAATAGCGCCTACGGGTTTGCTCTTCGCACGATCCAGCAACTCCAAACGGAACTGAACGGGATCTTTCTTAGCCGCTTCGGCCACTTCATCTAAAAATGCTTGCTCTGCATACGCCAGAAAATTAGTGATGGGTGCTCGCCATGCACCAGTAGTGATGGGTGACTTATGCTCTACGGAATCAATCAACAAATGATCCACAGAGCCGGAGGGGAAATTATCTTCACGTGTAGAATTACCGGAATTAATTCCAACACCTCTTAATTTATACGCAATCATATTTCCATTGGCATCAAGCGCAGCTTCGAATCGATACCGAACGGCAGGGCGATAGCTTCCGCCAGTCATATCATCTTCGCGTGTCCATGTTACCTTAACGGGCGCCTTGATGATACTCGAGAGTTCAGCTGCTTCTGTAGCATAATCAGTTTTTAGTCTACGACCGAAACCTCCACCGAGTCGTGTTAACTCAAGGGTAATTTTATCAGGCGCAACGCCTAACAATGTAGCACATACTTTGCGCGCTGCATCTGGTGTTTGAGAAGGACCCACTAACTCCACACCATCTTCACGCACATGAGCAAAAAAGTTCATGGGTTCCATAGGCGAGTGCGAAAGGAACGGACATTGATATTCGCGTACAATGGTTTTTGCTGCCGACTTAAAAGCCGTTGCTACGTCACCATCTGTTCTGTGAACGGTCGCTTCGCCTGTGTTCATTAGTTCTTTGAATAACCGATCATGGTCCGCTGTGCTTTCCAGGGTATCTTCTTTTTCATATTCAATCTTGAGTAGCTTGCGTGCCTTCAAAATTTGCCACGTAGATTTGCCCACTACAGCCACATTATTTTTGAATGTAACTACATCTACAATACCGGGCATTGCTTTAGCTGCTGTTGCATCCACCGATTTTATTTTTGTGCCGAAAGACAGCGGTCGTTGGATCATCGCGTGAAGCATACCTTCACGATAGAAATCCAAACCAAACAAAGGTTTGCCCGTGTACATTTCAAAACCATCAACGTTGCGTATGGGCTGACCAATAATTGTAAAGTCCTTCTTGCTTTTTAGTTTTACTTCTGCGGGCACAGGAATAGCTGAAGCTTCAGTCGCCAATTCACCGTATGTTAGTTGGCGGCCACTTGCTTTGTGAGTAATCATTCCGTTCTCTGCTGTAACAGAACTGGCGTCAACTTTCCACCGCTTTGCTCCTGCTTCAATCAACATGTATTTTGCAGTAGCACCAGCTTTGCGCAAGCGCTCCCATGAATGGGGAACGGCTCCGCTCCCGCCTGTTAACTGGCGTTCAAAACGGTTCGTATCTAAATTCGCTTGCAGCACTTTCACTTTACTCCAATCGGCATTGAGCTCTTCCGCTACGATCATCGGAAAAGATGTTTTGATATTTTGTCCTAACTCAGGGTTGGGAGAAAATATCGTGATCACATTTTCTGGTGAAATCGATAAGTAGCTGTTGAAGTCTACACTGCCTGCAGGAACTACACCATTCTTCATTACCTCCATGGTGCCCGCTTCGGCATTGCTCCAATGAAAGCCCAGCACTAAACCACCACCTGCGGCTGCAGCCAGTTTGAGGAAATTACGTCTGTTCGTTGATATTAAAGTTGACATGATGATTAAAGTTTAGAAGATGCTAATACCACTGCTTCCTTGATACGATGATACGTTCCGCACCGGCAAATATGTGCGTTCATGGCCGTAGCAATTTGCTCTTCAGTCGGCTTCGGATTTTTACTTAACAAAGCTGATGCAGTCATAATTTGTCCCGTCTGACAATATCCACATTGCGCCACATCCACTTCGTTCCACGCTTGTTGCACAGGATGATCTCCCTTTTCAGAAAGTCCTTCTATGGTGGTGACTTTATTACTTCCCACTGCCGAGACAGGCAATGAGCAACTACGAACAGCGTTTCCATTTAGATGCACGGTGCAGGCACCACATTGCGCGATGCCACAACCGAATTTCGTTCCTACGAGTCCGAGCGAATCGCGAAGCACCCATAATAAAGGTGTGTCAGCATCCACATCCACCTGGAGGGTTTTGCTGTTTATGTTCAGTGTATATTTTGACATACGGCGTGGATTGAAGTTGATACTAAATGTGATTGAATTTAGTAATCAATTTTAAGAAATCCCATTAAAAATATATAAGCGGAAAACTCAGCGGTTAGACTCCGCAATAATCTTGTCTAAATAGAGCCAGCCCAGTTTTCTGACCTCAGAATAATTAAGAGTATCTTTTATAGGATAGCGCGTTAACATTATTTCAAAATTGGCACGAAAGATTTTTGCTTCAATCATCCCTCCACATCAATTCACTTGTTAACTGTTATTTCTTTTTAGCCTTCTCCATTTCTTTATACCGAAGGAGTCCTTCAATATAATAGTAGTCTGCATAAACCAATGGAACATCTATTTCAGATTTACCAGGTTTATGTCCCACGCTATGCATCAGTATGAAATTATTATTCGTTCCAACTTTAGCTTTGTAGGCAGGTGAACTCAGGCTGGATAACATTTGCTCTGCGGCAGCAAAATAGCGATCACCTTTGTTCACATATTGACTAAGTTCTAGCAGACCCGAGGCAGCAATAGCGGCAGCCGATGCGTCTCGCTCCTGGCTTTCGATATTAGGTACATTAAAATCCCAGTAAGGCACTTTGTCTTTCGGCATGGATGGGTTCTTGAGGATCAACTCTGCAATTTTCGTAGCCTGGTCGAGATAGCGTTTGTCTTTCGTTTCACGATAGGCAACGGTATATCCATATAGTCCCCACGCCTGACCTCGAGCCCAAGCCGATTCATCTGCATATCCTTGATGTGTCATTTTCTTGATTGCCTTTCCTGAGATGGTATCATAATCTATTACATGGTAGCTACTATTATCCGGACGAAATTGATTCGCCATGGTGGTGTTAGCATGTGTAACAGCAATTTTATAAAAACTAGAATCACCTGATACCCTGGTGGCCCAAAATAAAAATTCAAGATTCATCATGTTGTCAATGATAACCGGAAACTGCCACTTGCCATGATCCCACGAACGGATAGATCCCGTCTTCACATTAAAACGGGTGGACAACGATTTAGCTCCTTGCAATAAAATTTCTTTATAGAGTGGATCGTTGGTCAGTCGATAACCATTGCCAAACGAACAGTACAACATAAAGCCCAGATCGTGAGTGTGTGTATTAAACTGCTCTTTCTCCAACCCGGCAGTCCACTTGCGCGCGGCATCTTCCCATTTTTTATCCTTTGTATAATCATACATATACCAAAGATTGCCCGGATAGAATCCACTGGTCCAGTCACTTGATTTTACTGCAGACAAACTACCATCAGGTTTAGTGCTACGCGGAAAAGCGTTTAAATCGCTATGCGTCGCAAGTGATTTGGCCAGTTGCTCTTTCACTCCTTCCAACTCCTTTTGTGGATTAAGGCCTGCTACAAAAGCAGTCAGAGTAAATGCTGCTACCCCCACCAGTAGCAAAGGAAATTTAATATTCATTGAATAATGTTTTAGTGTTTTACCCGCAAAGATAGTATTTACCAAATGTTGTGCAATCGATTGATTTAAGTTGATGGATGTAAAAACCGAACACCCATGAACACTCCACTGCTCACTTTCGAACAGCCGACTTTTGTCTAAACCGAATAAACTAACTTTTTAGAGTTGGTTTGATTTTAGTATAACGGTTCACGCAACTTTTAAGAAATTTCCACATCTGTGTAACATCCTTCTTGAAATAAAAGTCATAAGAAAAAATCGCTCATGCTTCGAAACTATCTCAAAGTCGCCATCCGCTCTATCTTTAGAAACAAGCTCACCTCTTTTATAAACATTGCTGGTCTGGCGCTGTCCATGGTTTGCTGCCTGCTCATTTATTTATATGTGAAGGATGAAATAGGTTACGATCGCTACAACAAAAATGCGGATAACATTTATCGGGTCACACGAAACTTCCTTTCACAAGACGGATCCGTAAGCTTGCACCTTGGTCATGTTGCTCCTCCCTTTGGCCCGCTATTGAAAAATGATTTTTCGCAAATGGAAGAAGTTGCACGTGTACTCCAATACAATCCGCTTCTTTCGCTGGAAGAAAACGGTGAACGCAAACTTAGTTTCAATGAATCCAACACCTACATTGCTGACCCGCATATAATGAAAATATTTTCATTCGAAATGGTGGATGGGAATTCTAACATTAGTCTGGAGCGGCCTTTCACGATGATACTTTCTGATAAGATGGCTGAAAAATATTACGGTACCACATCCATTCAAGGCAAACATCTGAAGGCTGATAATCAATATGATTTTGAAATAACAGGTGTATTCAAATCGTTTCCGGAACAATCGCATTGGCATCCTGATTTTTTGATCTCGTTCAGCACCCTGTTCGATGAGAACATGTACGGTCGCAAAAATCTTGAAACCAATTGGGGGAATAATTCATTTGCCACCTACATATTGGCCAATGATCAATTTGATGCACAAGCAATCGAAGCTCAGTTCCCGGCATTTCTCGATCGTCACATGGGAGCAAATGCCGCAAAAGATAATTATCCGCTGCCATCTACATGGACAACCTTGTTCCTTCAACCATTAACTAAAATCCATTTGCACTCCCACCTCGACTCAGAAGTTGAAGCGAATGGCAACATCAACACGGTATATATGATGAGTGTGATTGGTTTATTTATCATGCTCATCGCCTGCTTCAACTTTATAAATCTCTCAACAGCACGTGCTACGATTCGCTCGAAAGAAGTAGGGTTGCGTAAAGTGGTGGGCGCCTTTAAAAAACAACTTGTCATTCAATACCTGAGCGAATCAGTCGTGATAGCATTGTTTGCCATGGTCATCGCTCTTTCCCTTACACCACTTGGACTGCAGTGGCTAAACGACTTTACAACTAAATCTTTACACTTAAACCTTTTCAACAATGCACTTAATCTTGTTACTATTATTGCTTTTACTGTACTGGTTGGCATCTTAGCCGGTCTCTACCCTTCACTGATTATTTCAGGGTTTAAACCAGCCCTGATTCTTAAAGGTCAACAGGGATCGAAAAGCAAAGGTGGCATTCGAAAAATTCTTGTCATCGCCCAATTTTCTATTTCGATTGTTCTGATCATTGCCACCTTTATCACCTTCCAACAACTGGACTATCTAAACAAACGAGACTTAGGTTACAGTAAAGATCAGATCATTACGCTGCCTTACTTTGGCGATGATCTAAAAAATCGATACGATGCCTTCTACAATGAAATGATCCGCAATGGTACAGTAAAGAATGCATCACGCAGTAGCATCATTCCTACTGGCCGATTGCTTGACTCACAAGGGTCAATGGTTCAAAAAGGAGATACGATGACAGCAACAGATATTGTTATTAAAGACGTGCGTATTGATTCGGAATTTTTTGACACCTATCAAATACCTATTGTAAATGGGCGTAACTTTTCGACAGAAATAAAAAGTGATGATTCCCTTTCGTTCGTTATAAATGAAGCAGCCGTAAGAATGATCGGGTGGACGAATGAAGAAGCCATTGGTAAAATGTTTCAAAATGGAAATGTGAAAGGACAAGTGATCGGCGTGGTGAAAGATTTTCACTTCGAATCACTACATGAAAAAATTATCCCAATTGTTTTTCACATGGAGCCTAACTATAGAAGAATGTCGGTGCGGGTAGATGGTGCGGATTTTCAAGGTGGTATTCAACAGCTCGAAAAAGTATGGCATGAGTTTCTTCCTGAACGCCCTTTTGAATATAAATTTCTCAGCGATCGATACAAGGAATTATATGATAATGAACAAAAACAAAGACAGTTGTTTGTCATCTTTTCCGGCTTGGCAATTTTTATTGCTTCACTCGGACTTTTTGTATTGGCAACCTTTAACACCCTTCAGCGAACAAAAGAAATTGGTATTCGCAAAGTAATGGGCGCATCCATCACCAGCATTTTACAATTGCTTACAAAGGAAATTGTTTACATGATCCTCATCGCGAATGTGATTGCCTGGCCTATTGCGTGGTACTTAACTTCCCAATGGCTTGATGGCTTTGCCTATCGCATAGATTCGAATGTTGTTGTCTACCTCCTAGCTGCTGTCATGGGCATTTTGATTGGACTGATCACCGTAGGTTCTCAAACATTAAAAGCCGCGATGACAAACCCGGCAAGTACGCTGAGGAACCAGTAGTTTTTTACCCGTCATCCTATGTTTGCAAAGTAGAAATTGGAAGGGTTAAATTAGTAGATGTTTAACCCCGAAAAGAAAGGAGAGAGAGCAAGACTATTGTACGTCATTTGTCCTTGAGACCGTTCGCAATGCTAGTCCCTCTCTCCTCT
>JBBRKB010000167.1:0-7897 GCA_038218385.1 Cytophagales bacterium
TATCAACCGATTGGTAAACCCTGAGGCATCAGAAATTTGTGCGTGTAGAATCTGATCCAAACTGGTTTTGTTATAGTAGGTGAAATCCAGCCCAAGTCGGTTAGCAAAAAATTTAAGTTCTGCTCCAACCTCAAATTCTGAAACCCGCATAGGTTTTAAGTCGGGGTTAGGAATGGTAGCGGATGGAATGGAGCCCACCGGTTGTCCATTTCCAACCGGATTGGGGAAAAAATTATTGTTTACACCAAAGAAAAGACTGTTTGAATACGGGGCAACGTCTCCGTCACTTCCCACTTGAGCATACCCAGCCCTGACTTTTCCGTAAGAAAGCCAGTCTGGCAGGTTTTGGAATGCCTGAGAAAAAACAAAGCTTGCATTGGCAGAAGGATAAAGAATACTTCTGTTTGCTGGAGATAAAGTAGAAAACCAATCATTCCGAGCCGTAACGTTTAAATATAAGAATTCCTTATAGGAGATTTCGGCAGAACCGTATAACGAATTGGTTTTCCTTTCCTGCAAATCATAGAATGGCTCTTTAATACCTCCATTCATTACAGTATAGAGATCCCTTACCACAAAGTTTTGCACGTATGTATAATTCTGTTTAAAGCGAGAGTATCGTTGATTACCGCCCACGCTAACATCCAGACCTATGTCACCGAACTTCCGATTTGCTCCTAAAAGAAAATCTGCATTCAATTCGCGTGTTCGGATCACTTCCTGCGTATACGATCCATTAACAAAACCGGATGGTGCTGCTGCATTTGAGGCTCTACCTGTAGGGTCATTAAATTCACGGTCGCGAGAATAATAATCCTGCCCTATGCGGCCTTGCAGATACAACCAATCGGTGAAATTATAACGAGCAGTGATATTACCGAAAAGCCGGTCGCGTTCCAGATTCTCAAAACGATTATAAACAGACATATACGGATTGGTCCGGTTTCTGAACCGTGACCAGTTATACTCATTTCCGTTTGGATCCACTCTCTTTTCGTATAATAGATCTAAAGGCATGGAGTTGGACATTGTATAAACAACTACCGGTGTGCTGATGTCCTGCCCTGCAATAACAACAGGGTTCTTATTTTTTTCATGTGAATACGCGATGTTTCCTGAAAGAACTAGCTTCTTGGTTATGTTTTGATTAAAACCCAGGTTAATAGTCTGTCGGTCAAATTTAGTATTTGGTTGAATACTTTTGTTTGTCATGTTTGCCAACGATAGATTGAAACTGCCATTTTCACCGCCTGATGACATTGATACCGTATTTGTAAGAGTATTACCAGTCCGATAGAATTTTTTGATACGATCTCTAACCGGTTCGTACGGCACCGTTACGCCATCAAATAACACTTGGGTCATCCCTGGTTGAAATTTTTCACCAAAACTCCATACACCCGATGTTGGATTGGCTGCCGTAGGCCGAACGCCAAATTCTCCCTGCCCATACTCATATTGAAAATCTGTAAAATCCAGCGGTGTATCGCTCGTATAATTTGAATTAAACTCAACACCAAATCCCTTATTCCTGGCGCCTGATTTTGTGGTAATCATAATGACACCGTCTTTCGCTCGTGATCCATAAAGGGCAGCTGCTGCGCCTCCTTTCAATACCGTCATTGACTCAATATCGTCAGGATTGATACTGGACAGACCATCACCGCCGTCTGTCGAACCAGTTGCTCCACGACCTCCAAAACTCCCCCCTACACCAAAGCTTGTGTTATCAATGGGTATACCGTTAATGACAATAAGCGGGCTGTTCTGAGCGCCGAACGAAGATTGACCCCTAATCCTGATTTTACTCGAACCAGATGGCCCCGTACCCATAGGGGTAATATTTACACCTGCCATTTTTCCCTGTAATCCATTCATGAAATTTGGGGTGCGATTCTCAGTTATTTGATCAGGGTTTACACTTGATGTAGCATAGCCCAGACGTTTTGTTTCTTTTTTAATACCCAGTGCCGTCACCACTACTTCATCCAAAGACTTTGCATCCACTGCCATGGTAATATCTATCGATGATCTTCCCCCAATAGCCACTTCTTGCTTCGCATAGCCCACAAACGAAAAGACCAGTACAGCGTCAGCGTTATCCACTGAAAGCGTGTACTCGCCATTAATGTTGGTGGTCGTTCCAATATTGGTACCTTTCACCACAATGTTTACACCGGGAAATGTTGCTCCATTTTCATCTACTACCTTTCCCGATATCTGTGCCACATAGGCCATCGATTGGTAGTGGCTTGTTACTAAGTTCAAAGGAGTAAATTGTATGGAGGGCATGGACACGGCATACAGGGAAGATGTAGAAATAGCGAATGGGCTACTGGCATCAATTGCTTTCAGGTGCTTCTTCTGATACAATACATAAAATTTATCCCCAGCTTTTTCATAGTTGAGATCGGCATCACGTAACATTATGTTAAGTGCTTCCTCAACTGTTTTATACGAATTGTTGAGGAGTTTCACTTTCTTGTCCTCGACCAATTCGTCCTTATAAGCTATTGAGATTTTAAACTCAATCTCAAGATCCTTCAATCCCTGCTTCAGGGAGTAGGTTTGTTCTAGTGGAGCAGCAGCCAGCACCGGATTCATCCGACCACTGGATGCGTACACTTCTGTCTGCGTCATCCCTTGATGGCCCAGCAGAAGCAAAACGATTAGTAGGTAATAAAACTTCATAGATTATGGGTTTAGTTGGTTAGTGTAATTATTCTGTTAATATGTAGGTATCATCTTGCTTGGTTATCGTTAATTGAAAAGCTTTGGCAATCTGTTCGACAGAACTTTCAGGTTTCGGCATCGGAATAGAACCTGAGACCGTTTGATTTAAAAGTTCAGGACGTTCCACTTGAACTTCGATTCCATAATTATCTTTTAACATTTGAATGATTTGTCCCAGGCTTGTGTAGTCGAGGATTAGTTTGTTTTGTGTCCAGGCTATGTAGAGGTTGGCATCTACTTGTCGCTTGCTATATTTCTTGCTCTTGACTTCTACCAAGTCGCCTGGCTTCATCATGATCTTGACATCTTCCCTTTTTTCGTTTGGCAAGCTCATGCGTATTTGCCCTGTGTTTAGTACTACTTTGGTCTGGGCGGTACGGTGATACACATTGAAACTTGTTCCCAATACCTCAACCGCTACTCCATCGTCTACTGTTACTTTAAAAGGCTGGTCATTTTGCTTATGGCGCACTTCAAAAAAGGCTTCACCCTGCAACCATACTTCACGTATGGATTGATTATCCCAATCTGTAGCATATGTAATTTGAGAATTCGCATTAAGAATCACCGTAGAGCTATCAGGCAAGAGTATACTTCTGGTTTCCCCAAAAGCAGTTTCAAATTCTACACGATTGTTCTTTTGAGATATAAAAAAGTAGGCAGCACAAAAAATGAAAAGGACAGAAGCTGCACTGTACCACCCATACGAAAGGCTGGTTTTATGCGGTGCCACTTCCTGACGTTGCTCCTGATTTTGAATAGTATTCCAAACCTCTGCAACCTCTTGATCTGACAATGAATACTTCGGGAAGTTGAGTTTCTTTAACATCTCACGTGCCTTCTCCACATTTTCAGCTTTATCTGGATGATGTGACAACCAATCTCGCCAAAACGCACTATTTTCATCGGTAGGCTTCCATACCCACGCCTGAAAATATTCATCCATCACAAAGTCATTGACAGAAAAATGATAGTAATCTCCCACTAGAAGTAAAGGTTTTAAATTTCAACTGATGTAATAGAGAGCGGTGCAAACGCTTTCTAATCGTTTTTTTTATATTATTTTAGAAATCAGCTTTCTGGAGGAAAAAAAAGGCCAGGAATGTGATTTCCTTTAGCTTTGAGCGAAGTATGTCAATGGTTTTTGAAATAAGATTGTAGACAGAATCGACCCGCATTTCCATGACGGAAGCAACTTCGTGATAACTCAAATCATTAAAGAATTTAAGGAAAATGGCCTCGCGCTGCCGCTTCGTTAGCGATTGAATGCTACTCCGAAGTCTTTCATATTGATGGGTCATTCTTTCCTGTTCGATGAGCGATTGCTCAAACGAGGGTGCAAATTCAAAGACACTTTCGGGTCTTCCCTGAAAAGGAATCGAGAATTTTCTCTTGGCCACTATGCGGTTCATTAATAACCTGCGAAAGGATTTGAACAAATAATAGTTCACCGAACCGGCCACGCCCAAGGTTTCGCGTTTGTCCCAAAGGCGTGCAAATAGATCTTGCAAACAATCTTTTACCATCTCCTTGTCCATGGAGGTGTGCATGCCATAATTGTACAGGCGCTGCACATGTCGCTTATATAATATAGAGAAGGCCAGTTGATTCCCTGTCTTGAAACTCCGCCACAACGTATCATCCTCCAGCGAACTGCCGGAAGCATCCACCTTACTAGGGGGGCTTTGATTATGGGGTGTGGCCTTAAGCATTAATGTAGTGTTGCGTACAAGTTATGAAATTAATTTCATTCGATTGAAATGGTCAGCAATTAATATTTCCGAAACGCGCCCATCCTATTTCACATCGCGAATGATTTTGATTTTTGCGTTGATTACGTGACCTTTAATTCCATTCATCCACGCTTTATGAAAAACCTTTATGCCTGTTTATGCGTCAGCATTGTCCTACTTATAAGTTGTTCAGCACCAGAAACGGCACCGCCACAGCCCAGCTACCCTATTCCATCTCCGGCCCAGCTTGCCTGGCACAAAATGGAGATGAACGCTTTTGTTCATTTTACCATCAACACGTTCACAGATCGTGAATGGGGATATGGTGATGAGAGCGAATCCTTATTCAACCCAACTTCGGTTGATGTCGATCAGTGGGTAACAACCATTAAAGACACGGGATTTAAAGGCATCATCCTCACCTGCAAGCATCATGATGGGTTTTGTTTATGGCCCAGCAAGTACACAGAACATTCTATAAAAAACAGTCCCTACAAAAATGGCAATGGGGATATTGTTGGGGAATTGTCAGCGGCCTGTAAAAAACAACGATTGAAATTTGGAATTTATTTATCTCCGTGGGATCGTAACCATGCACAGTATGGAACAGATGAATACATTACCTACTATCGAAATCAATTGAAAGAATTATTTACCAACTATGGTCCCGCGTTTGAAATGTGGTTTGATGGTGCCAATGGTGGTGATGGATATTACGGTGGTAAAAATGAAACACGAAAAATCAACGGCGCTACCTACTATGATTGGCCGACCACATTAAATCTTGTGAGGGAAATGGAACCCAACATTATTTTCTTCAGTGATGCAGGGCCGGGCGTGCGTTGGGTTGGAAATGAAAAAGGTCTAGCCGGTGAAACCAATTGGAACAGCATTACACCTGATACACTTTATGCCGGTAAGGCAGGCATTGAAAAACTTCTTCAAACAGGATCTGAAAACGGAACACATTGGATACCCGCAGAAGTCGATGTATCTATCAGACCTGGATGGTTTTATCATGCGAAGGAAGATTCATTGGTAAAATCAGGTGAGCAGCTCTTTGAAATTTACCTAACATCAGTGGGTCGGGGATCAACTCTTTTACTAAATATACCTCCCGACAGACGTGGGCTAATTCATGAGCATGATGTCGCTGCGCTTGGCGAGTTTAGAAAAATTTTAAATACAGAATTTAAAACAAATTATGCAGAACATGGAAATGTCACTGTTGATTCCTATAGGGGAAATGATAACAGCTATTCAGGAATAAATCTTATCGATGACATTGACTCCACCTATTGGGCTACTGACGACAATGTATCGCATGGCTCCATTGAAATAGAATTACCAGAAGAGGTTACCCTTAAGTATGTTGTATTGCAAGAATACATTCCATTTGGTCAGCGGATAAAACAATTTGATGTGGAAGTTTGGAAAAATAATGGCTGGCTAAAGATTGCCGAGGGAAGTACAATCGGATACAAACGAATAGTGAAAGTTGAACCAACAAAAACGAAGCGCGTTCGGATCAACATTCGAGATTCAAAAGCATGTTTGGTAATGAAGGGGGTGGAGCTTTATTAATTCTGTTTGCCCTTTGGTATTAAGTTACAGTGAGGTGTGCCGTTTCGAAATTCGCGGGGTCGGCTTTGCCAGACCCCGCTTCGACATGAACTTTATTAAACTTCTCTTCCTATTAGGATGATATGTTTTAAATTTTTTTTATTCGTCATGCAAACCTTTTCCTTGCAGAATATGCTTCGTCCATTTTTCAACGCGCGCCTCTCGGGTTTTCGATTGTTTGGCCTCAGAAAAATAAAGCATGTAGCCTCTTTGCCGTCCCGGTGTCAACGCCTTAAAAGCTTTTTTCAACGAAGCGTTTTCGGTTAATTTCTTTTGAAATTCTACTGGCATTTTAAATTCACTGGTCTTTTTAAGTTCCACTTTTAATCCGGCTTCTTCTACTGCGATGGCTTCCTTGATATACGCTTTTAAGGTAGCCTTCATCTTTGTTATTTCTTTAACATCAGTAAACCTAACCTGTCGCGCGGACTGCACATTCTTTGTTTGTTGCACTAAAATTCCTTTCGTGTCTTTTAATAAGGCACCTTTGAAAAACAAAACTGCACAGTATTCTTTAAACACATGGAGTAAAACAATGTTGGCGTTTTGAAATGTATAACTCGGGACACCCCATTTCAATTCTTCGTTTAAGCCGCAACCAAGAATGATTGTTCTCAATTGCTGTAGTTCTTCCTGCCACTTTGGTTTATTGAAATAAAAATCAACCTTAGCATTCATGCTTTCCTTTTTCATTTGTTAATATTCTTTTTGTTCAGTGATACATGAAATCCTTAATCCTTAGATAAAAAAACGAACGCCAGGATTTCATAACTTTTATTAAACCCGTAATGAACCACGAAACGCCCTGGCAGCATAATAAGATTCTGCACCGTTGTGATACACGAAAATATTGTCATAGCGGCAATCGCAAAAGATGGCGCCTCCAAGTTTTCTAATGCCATTAGGGGTTCTCACCCAACTCGATGTTTTTGTATCGAATTCTCCCAGTGTCTGTAGCTTGCGATATTGCTCTTCTGTTAAAATATCAATGCCCATGGTAGCTGCCATGTCTTCAGCATTATGCTTCGGCTTATTTTCTTTCCGTGCATCAAGTGCCGCGCGATCGTAGCAACAACTTCTACGACCCTTGGGACTTTCTGCTGAGCAATCAAAAAAAATGTATTCGTCTTTCTCTTTGTCATAACCAACAACGTCAGGTTCTCCACCTGTGTTTTCCATCTCATGAAGCGACCAAAGTTTTTCAGCACCCGCTGGCGCATCTAACTTTGCTTTCACTTTATTCCAATCAATACCTTTGTGACGATCCGTGTTTTTTTCAAAACGTTCTTTTAATGTGCTGAGTAGTGCCTCGCAGTGTTTGGGTGATAATTTCTTTTGCATCTATTTATGAATTTTGAATGGAAGATATTCTTCTTTCGGCAGGTCTGAAATACCAAGATACCACCGTAAGGATTAATAATAACGCAGGGCCAAAAATTTCTTTTGCACCATCACCACTTACTACGTGGGAAATAATAGCACCTGTCATGGCAAAGAAAAAACCTGCATATGCCCACTCCTTTAGCAAAGTGAATTTGGGCACAAGCAACGCCACAACGCCCAATATTTTCCATACACCTAAAATAGTTAACAAATAAAGTGGATAGCCCAATCCGATAAAGTTTTCTACTTCTCTATCCATTTTCACTATCTGCACAATTCCCGTTGACACCATACCTAACGCCAGCCAAAGGGTTGAAATCCAATAGATGATTTTATTTCTCTTTGTCATGGCGTATTTATTTAAGTTTGTTTACAAAGTCTTGCAGTCTGTTGTGCGCCATGTTTATACCTTGGGCAAAAGGCAG
>JBBRKB010000168.1:0-7878 GCA_038218385.1 Cytophagales bacterium
TGATTGCTTTAACAAATCAATGTTTCCTTCAGTCCTATCCAACTCGAACTTAAAATTTTCAAATTCAACTGCCGCAATCACTTGTACATCAAACAATTTTTTATTCCGGTTATAATCTTGCTTTGCTTTGAGGTATGCGGTCTGGCGCTCGGCCAACTTTTGCCGGTAGTCAGCAAAAGCCTGACGATAAAGTGATGTTGTTATCGATGGCTTCTCGAGGTCATTGCTCAGCTTTTTAGCGTCGTCAATAAATAGATCAATCTCAGCAAGTTTGGAATTCAGATAATGTTCTTTTTCAAGAAGCATTGGAGATTCAATTGCCAGAAGCAATTCTCCTTTTTCCACTGTCTCATTTTCTTTAATCAAAACTTCTTTGACATATCCCGATGCTGTTGCCCTTAGTGCAGTAATTTCTGTTGCAGCTTTCAACATGCCCGTACTTTTAACAGATACATCAACAAAGATGTAGGGAAGGGAAATTAAAAACGCTATCAATGAAATAACCACTACAATGTATATCACCTGCGATCTACCTGAGTTATACTTTAAGTAATATTCAGAGGTAAAATCTATGTCTTCATTCAGAAGAAATTGGAAAGAAAGGTGGGATTTCAGAATGACATTATAAGAGGGCTGATTTTTATTTTTCATCTGCAATCCTTAACTAAAAAAAGGGGGTAGAATTTTCTCCGACCCCCGTTCTTAGCGCTTTTAATCAAAGGGCGATGCCGCCGCCTACAGCAGCTCCCTCTTTAATTCCTTCCCAAAGATAACCAAAAAAATAGCCTAAATCCTTCATGAATTTATCTCCACCTGTTATTTGTTGAAGTTCACCTTTGCTTAATTCGGTCAAAAAAGATAATTCCGCATCAAAAATTTCTAAATTGTTTTCCATAATAAGATACATTTAATTATTAAAAAAATATTTCTATTTAAGTGAGTGCATTGTAAAGCATTATAATAATGACGAGTGCAATGAAGATTGATTGAAAAAAAACAATTCTTTTCAAATTCTTAATTCTTTCCTCATAAAATTCCTTTGAGTCTCTTGACATCATTCAATGCTTAACCTAGTTAGTAAGCAGCCTGACCTTCTCGAAAACCGTCCGCAAAATCTCCAGCATTATTGTAAACATATATGGCTGCAGCTGCAATTGCTAAAGCAGCTTGAAACCAGCCTCCATCTGTTTTCTCACGTTGTTCAAAAGGAAGTTCAACTAAATTCAACTTGTCCAAATTTAACTTTTCCATAAATTTTTGTTTTTTGTTTTAGTTATAAATTACCATAGACCGGCCAGAATCTTATTTAAAACTATAACCTTATGAACACTTGTACAACGCATGAAATTAGTCTAACACTATAAAATCAACATACCACACTATTTCTTACCCAGTTGGTTGATCAGTTTTTCGTTAAGGGCTGTAACACTCTCCATCAACTTAAGCATAAGCTGCATCTGCTGATCGCTTGTGGATTGCCAATGACTGGAATTTAGTGCAAGCACAGAATTGGGAGAATTGTTGCCACTATCAATGAAACTTCCTGGTGGCGTTGTGATCAAGTTGAGGGGGTCAACTTTTAAAATTTCCGCTACTTGCTTGACCATACTTATGGTAATGGCTCCTTCGCCACGCTCATAACGTGTATAGGCAGCTTCTTTAAGACCAAGCTTTTCAGCCACTTCCATAGCCTTTATGCCACGGATTTTTCTGTATAATGAAATATTTCTGCCGATGGCACTGTTCTCAAAGTCTGTGAAGAGGGTTTGTTTTTCCATAAGGCTTACGGTTTATTTAGTCATTACTGTGAACATAAATATAGGATGGATCAAAACGAATTAAAAGACTTATTTTATCAAATCAACCAACACAACTTTGATTTGTGCCGGAGCCAACCGTGGACCAAACTGCGATACCACTCGGGAAGATGCCAATGAAGCCAGTTTTCCGGCCTCCGCAAAACTATGGCCGTGTGTAATGGCGTACAAAAATGCGCCTGCAAACATGTCGCCCGCACCGTTGGTATCCAACGCCCTAACTTTGTAGGGTTCAATTTCAATAAAGGTATCGCCATCAAAAATCAACGCACCATTGGCTCCTAGCGTAATGGCAAATCGTTTTGCCAACTGCTTCAACTTAACTCTGGCTTCAGCAACACTAGTAGTTGATGTGATGGTCATAGCTTCTTCTTCATTGCAAAACAACAAGTCAACACTGGCACCAATCACTTCTTCGAACTGTGCTGCAAAGAATTTTACCATGTTGGGGTCTGATAATGTTAACGACGTGTGGACATTATGCTTTTCAGCAATTTGTTTCGCACGCTTCATCGCTTCAAGTCCGCCAGGACTCGCCACCAGATATCCCTCAAGGTATATGTAGGAAGAATTTTTTATAGCTTCTTCATCTAACTGTTCGGGTGCAAGGGATGAACTAATACCTAAAAATGTATTCATGGTACGGTCTGCATCGGGCGTGGTCATCACCAGACATTTTCCTGTTATTCCTTCAGGGCAAGTGTCATAGGAAAGATTTGTATTAACACCATTGCGGTTAAGGTCTTCAAGAAAAAATTTTCCCAATTCATCTTTCGCTACCAGGCATGAATAAAAACTTTTGCCACCAAATTGGTTTACGGCAATCATTGTATTTCCCGCTGATCCTCCACACGCCATTTGGCTTCGCTTGCGGTCTATCACATTCATTAAGACATGCTGACGCTCTTCATCAACCAATGTCATCACCCCCTTCTCTACGTTGTTCTTTTCAAAGAAATCGTTATCCACTTCGGTGACAATATCAACTAAGGCATTGCCAATGCCATACACATCATACATTTTTTTCATAAGAATTATTACAAGATTAAAATGGGTTTGAAAAGATAAGCACTTTATAATATTATTTTCTTAGTGTAAAGCCCAAAGCATTTGCCCGGTTTGGATAATCTGTGATAAAGCCATCAGTACCCCAGGCTTTCATTTTTTTCATGTCGGCTATTTCATTCACTGTCCATGGGATAATCCGAATTTTATTTTTATGCAGGTAGTCAATTTTTTGTTTTGATATTAACTTATAGTAGGGACTATAGATAGAGGGGTTAAAGCCGAGATCTTTCAAATTACTTTCGATTGATTTTGCATTCTCTACAAGTGCAGCCAACCGAACAGTGGGGTACTGCGCATGCATGTATTGCAACACTCGAAAATCAAATGACTGGATCACCACCCGGTCCAACGGGAGGTATTCATCTAAAAGACTGTACACCATGTCGCAAAATTTTGGCACCCCCGGATGGAATATACTATCGCCTTCAGGGCTGCTTTTTATTTCAATATTATAATCTACTTCATAGCGTGAAAAATTTTTTATATTATCCTCGATAGCGACTATGACGTCACGCAGGAGAGGTTTGGCAGCAGCCATTTTTTGTTGTTCCGGAAATTTTGGATTGCCGCTGCTACCACAATCAAACTTCCTCACCTGTTCATAGGTCATTTGATATATATTGTAGCGCTTCTCTTCTTTTTCAGAAATCTCAGCGCCATCGGGCAGCAAACAAATGTCACCATTCATGTAGGGTTCGTGCGAAACTACTAGTTGACTGTCAAGGGTAACGGCCAAATCCAACTCTACCGTTGTTACGCCATATTCAAGGGCAGCAATAAAAGCCGGAATAGTATTTTCAGGACGGAGACCCCGAGCGCCTCTATGGCCTTGAATATCAAACTTTGGAATATATTGCCCGTGCGTTTGGGTCATGGCTAAACAAAATACGATTAGCAATTGGTATTTAAACATGGCTGCAATTTATTAAACTCTTTTGAGAACGAAATCTAGCGAATAAATCTTGCAGCAACTCGTACCTAATATGATATTTAGATAATGTTTAGCAACCGAAAAATAATTCTCACCATTATCCTCTTGTTAATGGTTAGCCTCACAGGCTATGTTTTATTCGTTATTGTACCTCGGCACCTGGTAGAGCAAACCTATGAGGGCGCAAGGAGAATTGGGCGGGACTTAAAAGAAGCCTTGCAATTCAGTCCTGAAATAAAAGTGAAGGAAGTGGTTGTGCTGCAACAGCAAAGGGAAATACTTGAACTGGCCACCCTGTCACAAAAATTTCAACACCATTACACCTGGACGAATACGAGACTGTACTCAACCAAAAAAATTGAGATCACCGGCACTTTTGATGCGAAAGCAGGGTTTGATTTGGATGAAAAATTTACGATTGCCATTGATGGTGATAAGGCAGTAGTCACCTTTCCTAATCCCAAACTTCTTTCCATAGAATCGTTGGGCGATATGGAATTTCGTGATGAGCATGGTGTATGGAATTGGATTGATGCAGCCGATCGATCACAGGCCATAAACGCCTATACATTAAGCGCAAAGGCATTTGCCACGCAAGCTGATTTCATTAATGAAGCCAATAAAAACCTTGAAGAAAAGGTTCTGGCTATTTTAAAAATCATGTAAAGGATGTTACTATTATAGCAGGCGACAAAACGTATAGGTGGTCAGAAAACTCCATACCGCTTGAGTAAGTGGTATGGAGCATATAACCTGTGATTAAACTACCTTTTTCCTGATCAGCTTTGCATACGTCCTGCTTACGGGAAAACTTTTTCCATTCTGCATTTTTACCACCATACCTCCGTTGAAATGTTTTTCGATTTCCTTAAGTGAGTTCAGGTTAATGATGGTGCTTCTGTGTACACGAATAAAAATTTCGGGATTAAGGATTTCTTCCAGCTTACCAATACCGGAAGAACTTACAAATTGATCTGCTTTGGTTGTGAGGATTGTATAGTCACCGGAAGCTTCCAGGTACACAATCTCCTCCACCGGAAGATTTAATAATTTTTCTGATTTTTGAACGAATATGTGCGTATCATAGGAAGTTTTGTTCTCCGTCTTCATGTTGCGCAGCAGCTCCCCTACATTGTTTTGCTCCAACTTCATGCGGGCAATAGCGCGCTCTACCCCAAGCTTGAACCGCTCTTGATCCAATGGTTTTAAAATATAATCGACAGCATTTTTTTCGAATGCTTTAATGGCATATTGATCGTACGCTGTACAAAAAACCACAAACGGATCATGGGCAATTTCATCCAGCACATCAAAGCCCGTCATGCCAGGCATTTGCACATCTAGAAATACCAAGTCAGGCTTAAGTTTATCTATTTTTTCAACGGCTTCCTTTCCTTTTGAGCATTCGCCAATAATTTGAATATTGGGCATTTGCTCCAGGTACTCGATAAGGAGATCACGGGCCAGTTTTTCATCATCTACGATGATACATGTTATATTCATAGTTCGAAGTTAATGTTCACAAGTTACGTGACCTACGTCACATTCACACAGCTTTGCTTTTAAGCATTTCCATGGAAGCAGATTCCTGCTCCTCATTTTCAAATGGAATGAAGAAACTTACAGAGTAGCCCCACTCATTTGATCGTATGCGCAGGCCAGAGCCCATACCGAAAATATTTTTGAGACGCTCATCCGTATTTTTTATCCCTACCCCACTGGACATTCCATCCATAACGGGTGTATGGTTTGAACCTAGCCCGTCATCCTTTACCTCAAAAAATATCATATTATTAAAGCGTTTTACGGTAAGAATAATAGTGCCGCCATCATCCTTCGCGGCGATGCCATACTTCACTGAATTTTCCACCAAAGGCTGCAAGATCATGGGAGGAATCAAAACACTCAGGCAAGAGAAATCTACTTGCTTCACATACTTGAGCCTTTCGCCAAACCGTACTTGTTGAATGCGGATATAATTGTCAATAAAATCCATCTCATGGATAAGCTTCACCATCTGATCTCCATGAGAATCCAATGCGTAGCGAAAAATATCGGAGAGTTGCGTAATCACTTTCCGTGCCTGCTCCTTACTCGACCCTATCAATGTATTAATAGAGTTTAATGTATTGAACAGGAAATGGGGATTGATCTGTGACTTTAACAAGGATATCTGCATCTCACGGTTCTTAACGGTGAGCTCCCCTTTTTCGTGTGCCTGGTGTTGAACACCTTGAAAATACCGGATGATATAATAGACACCAATGGTAATAATGTATTGATCGTGGATATGCAATCCTTCCCACTTCAGCAGCCCCAGTAAGTGGTCTTTCCAATTGTCTACATATACATATCCTTCTGTAAAATCTTCCAGGTAATACGATAACGATCCCATCACAAAGAAGTGAACCATTACTCCTAAAACATGTCCGGTGATTTGTAGGTAAATGCTGTATTTGAAAAGCCAGTTAGCGTAGAGCAGGATAAAAATAATAAGCACACAAAGTGCTTCGTACAAATAAAGTGCATTCCAAAAAATATACGTTTTAGGATTTTCAAACTTCCACTCCAGTATCGTACCTACAGCAAAGTTAATAGCATACCATAGACATAAGATGAGGTATGCCCGCTTCCACACTTTTGGTATTTTATCAAAAAAATTCAACTCGGTAAAATTCACTAATAAAGTTACGCATAGAAAACCAAAACACGATAAATACGTCCATTGAGCGATTAATAAGCAAAATGACGGATTATCATACGGCAAATTTGAAACTGCTCCCAAATTGGCCATCTTCGTTTAATTTTAGAAGAATGATGAAGTTTTTGATTGGTGTTACTTTTTGTGTAATAAGCTTTGCTGCCGCTGGCCAAAGTATCACCATATCGGGCAGAGTACAAGATAAGGCTACACATGAGGCCTTGCCCTTTGCATCTGTGGGCGTTAAAGACAAAAACATTAGCACGGTTACCAATCTAAATGGCGAATTTGATTTTCATCTTCCAGAAGAATACCGTAATGAGATATTGGTAATAAGCATGCTGGGTTACACCAACTTTGAAGCCCCTGTCTGGTCGCTCTCTTCACCCGGTGGACAGGTTCAGGATATTTTAATGGATAAATCACCTACCATTCTGGATGAAGTATTGGTGACCGACTCATTGTCGGGAGGAGATATCATGCGGATTTCCGTAGGGCGAATTGAAAAAAACTTTCCCACACAACCCTTTATTCTGGATGGGTTTTATCGTGATATAAAAAAAGTAGGAGGCACTTATTTTTCTTTGCTGGAAGCGGCGGTTCAAGTGTATGATGAAACCTATGAAGAACCACGCAATAAGTCGAGGCTCAAGGAAAGGGTTCGGCTCGTTGAGGTTCGTCAAAGCCTCGGCTATGAAAATAAATTCACAAATTTCTTCGATCAGGATAATTTATTGGAAGATCTGCTGCTCCATAACAGTGTGCGCTATCGCCAATTTGGTGACAACGATGAATTCTACCTCGCACTTAAACGAGAGAAAGATTCATATTACAATGGCCATCCCATATTTGTTGTCTCCCATAAGGAGATGGAAAAATTTAAGGTTTTTATTGACAAGGTAGATTACTCCATCATACACCTTGAGTATGAAATTGGATTTCAGGATCAGGTAATGGCAAAGAAAAAAGATCTCAAGAGTAAGTTTGGTGGACTTAAGAAAACACTCGACTTCAAGCGGTTTGGTGACAAGATGTACCTTAACTACATGACCATGTCAACCAAGGTGAATTGGTATGATAACAAAACCAATACGCTTAAATTTGAAACCGAATTACAGCAAGAACTTCTTGTCAATGCGGTACATCCCAATACACCCTTGCGAATTGGATCGACAGAGAAAATGAGAAACTATGGGCTTCAATACCAAGACCAGCCTTACAATAAAAAATTCTGGGAAAATTATAATGTCATAAAAGAAACACCGATCAACAAGAAAATCCTTAACGATCTGGAGAAACATCTTCCACTGGAAGAGCAATTTCAAAATTAAAAAAAAGACATCCTTTCAGATGCCTTTTTC
>JBBRKB010000169.1:0-7807 GCA_038218385.1 Cytophagales bacterium
TGTTTCTGTAATAGTTCTATCTTCTATTTCTGTTTTTACCACTACTGCATTTGACGAATCCATCTGCAATGGTAAGGTGACTGAAAAGCGCAGCACACCCGCTATAAGAGTCGTTTCTATTTTTCCTTGATAAAGTTCTACTAATTCTTTTACCAGAGCGAGACCAATGCCGATCCCTTGCTGATTTTCATTCTTTTGATAAAAGCGCTCAAACAACTTGGGTAAGTCTTTTTCTGACAGGTCACTTCCGGTATTGGCAACTACAAGATGTAATTGACTTTCAATAATGGAAGAAGAAAAATCGATCACTTCATTTTCGGGAGTGTATTTAAAGGCATTTGCTAGTAAATTAGTTACTATCTTTTCAATGATATCCTTATCGAAGTAATCTGCTTGTTCGCGTTTTTCAACAGTGGATTTAAATTTCAGATTTTTTTCGTGCGCGTGAAAGGTAAAGGGTTCCAGGATAGAATGAAGAAAAGAATGTAAGTCACCTTCTTTTAAAATAAGTTTTAAACCGCCACTATCGATTTTAGAAAGTGCCAATAGCTGATTGACCAATTCCAGCATTCGGTTGGAATTAACCTCGATTAAATGAAGTTGTCTTTTTTGCTCTTCGTCTATCTGAGTGGATTGTAAACTCTGTAAAGGACTTTTTATAAGCGTGAGTGGAGTGCGAAACTCATGTGAGATATTGGCGAAAAACCTGGACTTAAGCTGATTGATTTCTTTTAGCTTATCGGCTGTTTTTATTTTGTTCTTATATGCATAGAATAACGCACCTGCTGCTGACAGAAAAATAAAAAATATACCAACAAATAAATTGCGTTGCTTCGCTTGATTTGCTATGGCCAGTTTATTTTCAGCCGTGAGTAATTCTATTTCTTTTTGTTTTTTATCGGTTTGATATTTTGTCTCTAATTCAAAGATGCCTTTATTTTTGGCTTCGGTTTCAATCTTGTTTCTCACTTCGATGTATTCAGCATACGTTGCACTTAATTTTTCATAGTTCTTCGCTTCCTGATACATCTCAATCATCTCTTCAAAGATCTGCTGCTTAGAATAGTCGTACTCTTTTCCGTATAGTGAAATGGCTTGATCATAATAAAAAGCAGATTTGTCATACTCCTTTTTCATTTTATACAAGTAGCCCATATACCCGGCAGCTCTCTTTTGGATGATCAATTCGGTTCCATCAAAAGCAAGATTATAATACTCGCGGTAATCTTTTTCAGCTTCAGCAAACCGTTGGTTTTTTACATAGAAATAACCTCTGGCAATAAGCGCATACGTATAGATGTCAGGATTTCTTGGGATTGCTTTTTTATGAAACTCTACTGCTTCATTGAGTAAAGGAAGAGCTTGTTTGTATTTGCCTTGGTTAGTATAAAGTTGGCCGAGACCAATATTGATCTCCTGAATGCCGGTATTATCCTTTAGCTTGATGTATTGGTCTTTCGCTTTTAAGTAGTACTCAGCTACTTTACCATAACCGTGTGTTAATCGCACGGCATACCCTAAATAATTATAAACTTTAGCGTGAAAGGAGGAGACTTTCAGTGAATCATTACGATCACAAATCGAATCACACTTTAGGTATTGCTCAAAGGCACTTTTATAATCCGATTTGTTAAAAGCATAATTACCTAAGATCATATAACCGCGCGCAACGGTATACGGTTTTTGGGTGGCTACCCCGATTTCAATTCCCTTGTTTATATAAAAAGTAGCAGAGTCAATATTGGATGCTCGCTTGTACGTCTCTGCTAAGTCATAATAGGTAGCAGCCTGATACTTTTGTGAGGCGTTCCACTCTGATAAGGTATTCTTACAATAATGAATTGACGCTTCTATATTTTGGTTTTTCTCTATCCACAGTGTCATTTTATAGTGCCCTTCGTGGAGTAACTCATTGTTCTTCGCCAACCGTGCGTACTTTATACCAGCATCTAAGTACAATTTTACAGAGTCTCGTTCTTTTGTAAGATTTGATAAGGCCAGATACTCCTTCGCCTTTATGCTGCTGGAAGTTGTTCTCGTAATAATCGTAGTAATGGAATCAATCTTTCCCTTCGTTTGGCCAAGCATTGACAGAGAGAGGAATAGAACGAAAAGCAGTAGTAAAATTATTCGCATTTGGTTGTTGTCATATAAAATTAGTAAAATGAATGCTAAACTGCGAGTGTACAGATCTTATTTTGGCTATAATATCAAGCACTAATCCCCATTACTTTTAAACAGAAACGGCAAATCAAAAATTGATTTTCCGTTTCTGCCAGATTGTTAAACCTCTGCACTGCGTTTGGATATTTTTTGGGTCTGCTACTTCGTAAAGGTAAACCCCCAATCTCCACTTACCTGCCATTTTCTGCCTCCGGTAAAACCATCGCCTAAATAAAATAGCTAATGTCGGCGTAAAAAAAGGAGAAGGCCTTCATTTGCCGTCTCCTTTTTTAGATGATATTTAGCGAAACCTTATCCCGAGAAATAAATATACGCTATCAAGATCAGGGCAAGCACTAACGCTCCCGAAAGTACATCCTTAATATTCCAGCTTGCGCGTGAACTCATGCGATCTTCAGCTGTCATGGTTGAAAATGTTAAGCCTGATATTCTTTCATACGAAGGAGCAGCCGAAGCATAGCTCACGGCTATAAAGACAATGGCACACACAATGGTTATCAATAAACTGTAGTACTGAAAGAAGATGTTGTTGACAATCCAAAGGAAAGATCCTTTGTCGTAAGAGAAATTATCAATCAGCTTTATAGGTGTATCAACAGCGAGGCGGAATAACCCCATAGCAAATCCTGTGATCATGGAGGCGATACAGCCTTTTGAATTTAGCCGCTTCATAAAAATACCGAAGAAGAAAACCACGAAGATTGGAGGGGCAAGATACGCTTGAACACCTTGTAAGTAATCGTACAATCCGCGTCCTCCTTGGATTACAGGAATCCATGCGAGACCGATCACTACCATGACACCCGTAGCCACACGACCGATCCAAACAAGCTGTTCTTGCGTTGCATTGGGTTTGATACGTGAATAAAAATCCATTGTGAATAAGGTAGAGGATGCATTGAACACGCCGGCCAATGAACTCATTAATGCAGCGAGAAGGCCCGCCACAACTATACCACGAACACCAACGGGCAACACATTAACAACAAGTAGCGGAAAAGCTTGCTGCGCATTATCGCGTATCAATTCTCCCTGACCATCAAACAATGCATTTTGAATAGAGGGTATGCCTCCTGTTTTGGCCAATGCAAAACAGATCATACCCGGAATGATGAAAATGAAAACAGGAAGAAGTTTTAATAGCGCAGCAAAGGTTGATCCCTTACGCGCTTCAGATTCATTTGGAGCACCAAGCGTTCTTTGAACGATATATTGATCTGTACACCAATACCAAAGCCCGATGATGGGTGCACAAAACAACATGCCCAGCCAGGGATAGTTATCATTAAAATACCATGCAATTTTTCCAGGCTCTTTAATAGGTGCCCATGAACTTTCCATCCCTGTTGGTACCAACGGCTTCCAAAGGTTGAACATTTCTGTGCCACATATTTCACGCAATTTATCCCATCCGCCTAAGGCTTCAAGTCCATAAATCGTTACCAGAAAAGAACCAATAATTAAAATGACGGTCTGCAAAGCTTCGGTGTATGCTACGGCTTTGAATCCACCAATGATAGTGTACACACCCGTAAGTAGAATGACCAGTATGGAGCCAAACCAAAAACTATTCATTCCAAGGAAATTAATATCAGGAAGCAACACGCTGAACACGATACCGCCAGCGAACAAGCCTACAGCGATTTTTGTCAAGACATAGGCAACGAGTGAAATGATAGAGAGCAAGGTGCGTGCATGAGGAGAAAATCTTTTTTCTAAAAACTCAGGCATGGTAAAAACTTTCGAACGCATGTAGAAGGGAACCATTACCCATCCCAGCACGAGCAAACACCAGGCGTGCAATTCATAATGTGCAAGGGCAACTCCATCTGTTGCGCCCGATCCGGCAAGGCCCACTAAATGTTCTGATCCAATGTTGGATGCAAAAATGGAAGCACCAATAACGAACCATCCAAGGTGTCTTCCAGCAAGAAAATAATCTTCAGCAGAATCTTTTTTACTTCGCATGGTCCACCATGAAACACCGGCTATGACGCAAAAATAAAGTAAGACAATAATCCAGTCTATTGCTCCTAAGAAATCCATAGTACTAAAATTTTAGAGGTTAGGTTTAAGCTTGCGCAATGTAAAAAAAATGTTATAAATTTTACGCATGTATCTGCGCTACTTATAGTAGGCTTCATTCCAATGCAGCTCGTTTTTTAAGTTGTGCAAATTAGTATGCTTGCCTATCCAGACGAGTTCGATACCTGCCATCTCTGCAAAATCTTGCATGTGTTCCTGGGTGAGGTTCTGGCTATAGCAAGTGTGATGTGCACCGCCCGACAATATCCATGCAGCACATCCGGTGGCCATGTCGGGATAGGGTTTCCACAATACTCTTGCTACTGGCAGTTTGGGCAATTCATGTTCTGGCTTTACGGCATCAACATCATTGACAAGAAGCCGGAAGCGATTACCTAAGTCAACCATGGACGCATTGATGGCAGCACCGCTATCTACATTAAAGACAAGACGAACGGGATCTTCTTTTCCACCAATTCCTAAAGGATGAATTTCACATGACGGCTTGTTGAGTGCGATGGATTCACAAATCTCCAACATGTGTGCTCCCAGCACCATTTTCTTTGATGGTTCAAAATGGTATGTATAATCTTCCATGAAAGAATTTCCTCCGGGAAGACCTATGGCCATTACCTTCATGGCTCTTACAAGCGCCGCAGTTTTCCAATCACCTTCGGCACCAAATCCATATCCTTGGGCCATCAAACGCTGGGAAGCAATCCCCGGGAGTTGCAGAAGTCCGTTGAGGTCTTCAAAGGTATTGGTGTATCCTTTAAAGCCCCCGTCTTCTAAAAATGATCGAATACCAATTTCTATCTTTGCGGCTTCTCGTAATGATTGATGTTGGTTGTGGCCTTTCTTGAGGCTCGTTACCAGTTTATATTGTTCTTCATATTCTTTACAAAGTTTATCAATGTCAGCATCGCTGGTACCGTTGAGTACATTTACCAGATCGCCTACACCAAAACCATTTACCGAATATCCAAATTTCAATTCTGCTTCTACTTTATCGCCTTCCGTTACCGCCACCTCGCGCATGTTATCACCAAAGCGACAGAACTTTGCACCTTGCCAATCATGCCATCCACAGGCTGCGCGAATCCATGCTGCCAGTCGTTGGTGAACTTCTTCATCTTTCCAATGACCCACAACAACTTTTCTATTCAACCGCATGCGAGACATGATGAAACCAAACTCACGGTCACCATGTGCACTTTGGTTTAGGTTCATAAAATTCATATCAATATCTGCCCACGGAATATCACGGTTGAATTGGGTATGAAAGTGAAGCATAGGTTTTTGCAATGCTTTCAATCCCCTTATCCACATCTTGGCAGGAGAGAAGGTATGCATCCAGGCCACTATACCAACACAGGTATTGGATGCGTTCGCTTCCTGAAGAAGTGAATAAATTTCTTCTGGCGTTTTTAATATAGGTTTAAAAACAACCCGAGTAGGGATGACTTTTTCATGATCAAGTGTTTCTGAAATTTCTTTTGCATGGGCTGCCACTTGATTCAATGTGGCTTCTCCATATAAAGACTGACTACCTGTTATGAACCATACTTCCAATGTTTTTAAATCTTTCATTTTGTTATTTCTGTTGATGCTGATTTAAATTTTATTCCCTTGTACATCGTACCTCCAACCTCGTCCCTTTCCTTCGCCTCACCCTAAATCCCTCTCCAAAAAGAGAGGGACTTTAGTTCCGAGAAATATTTGTGTTTAGTTTCCAGACTAAAATTCTCTTGTTATTCTGAATTTGTACTTCCTCATTTCGTTACCTCGTCCCTCACTTCGTCATTCCTACCTATCGGCAGGCAGGCGTCATTTTAAATTCGTACTTCTTTTCCCCCTCGTACATCGTACCTCCAACCTCGTCCCTATCCTTCACTGTCCATAATAAGAATCCGGTCCATGCTTGCGCTCGAAATGTTTTTTTATCAAAGAATCTTTCAGCCTGGGGGCTTTGGGATTTATTTGTTCCGTAAGCCATGCCATCTGCGCAACAGACTCAAGCACGGCACTGTTGTAGATAGCTTTGGCAGGTGATATTCCCCATGTAAAGGGTGCATGATTTCCTACTAAAATCATTTCCACTTCTTCATAGCTGAGGCCGCGCTCTTGCAGGCAATTCATGATTTGAAATCCGGTTTCATATTCGTAATCACCTTTGATCATTTTGTCATCCATGGGTTGTGCGCAAGGAATGTCTACTGTGTTATGGTCTGCATGAGTGGTGCCGAAGATGGGAATGTCGCGATTGGCCTGAGCCCATGATGTGGCGTAGGTTGAATGTGTGTGTGCGATGCCTCCGATAGTTGCCCAATGTTTATAGAGAACGGCATGTGTTTTTGTATCTGATGATGGACGCAGTGTACCTTCCACTACGTTTGAATCGAAATCAACAATCACCATTTTGTCAGGTGAGAGTTCAGCGTAGGGTACACCACTTGGCTTGATAGCAAAGACACCTTCTTCACGATTGACCGCGCTCACATTACCGAATGTAAACAATACCAATCCGAGTTGTGGCAACTGCATGTTGGCTTCATAGGCAGCTTGCCTGATGCTTTCGTATTTGCTCATAGAAATTATGGTCTGCTAATTTTCTCCACTTCAGCGCTCAATGTTTTGAACTTCGTGTATCGCTCTTTGTATATCGAAATTGTTTCTGGTTGTGGCGTATAAGTTTTTTCGAATCCTTGGCCCATCGCGTCCATGGCTTCTTCCACCTTGGGGTAAATACCGGCTGCTGTTGCTGCGAACATAGCTGCACCCACAGCACATGTTTGGTCTGACTTGTGAATGCGAATGGGCATGTTTATAACATTGGCCATCATCTGCATGATGTATGGTGATTTTTTTGCAACACCTCCAAGTCCTATCAGTCCTTTCACCGGAATGCCTTCATCTAGAAACCTGTCAACAATGGCCTTGGCACCGAAGCACGTACCTTCTACCAAACTTTTGAAAAGGTGAGGAGCTGTACTTCCCAATTGCAATCCAGTGATGGCGGCCTTTAATGTTTGATCTGCATCCGGAGTGCGTCTTCCATTTAACCAGTCGAGCGAAAGCTCGCTTGATTCAATAGGAAGATGGGATGCTTCAGTTGAAAGCCTTCCAATAATTTTTGAAGAAATTTCTTCTTTTAATTTTGCTGCCTTTGTTGAGTCAATCACAGATGACTCTGAAAGTAAATTTTCAACAGGCCATGCAAGAATGTTTTTGAACCAGGCGTATGTATCACCAAATGCTGATTGGCCTGCTTCCATCCCGATCATACCCGGAATGACTGATCCATTCACTTGTCCACATATTCCATGTACTAATGTATCCTTTACGTCATGAAGCGGTGCCACCAGCATGTCGCATGTTGAGGTGCCCATTACTTTACTTAAATGATACGGTTCTATTTGGCCTCCAACCGCGCCCATGTGTGCATCAAATGCGCCTACACCTATCACTACATTTTTTGATAAGCCAAGGCGCTGTGACCATTCATCACTCAATGTGCCTGCTGCTTTGTCCGATGTAAAGGTGTCTTTGAATAAGCGATCGGTAAAACCATCCAGCAAGGGATCGAGCGTGGCAAAGA
>JBBRKB010000170.1:0-7772 GCA_038218385.1 Cytophagales bacterium
ACGTACAATAGTCTTGCTCTCTCTCCTTTCTTTTCGGGGTTAAACATCTACTAATTTAACCCTTCCAATTTCTACTTTGCAAACATAGGATGACGAGTAGAAAGTAATGTCCAAAGCCTACTCCTTCGGTATGTGGAGCGCTAACCGTCATTGGTAGGAATACCCCGAGCGTTAACAAACCAGCAAACTCCAAATGAATCGAAACTCATACAACATGTATTCATGCGCTCATTTCACCAAATCCTTATACCCAATCAATTGAATACCTTTCTTTTTAATGGCTGCTTTCACAGCCTCGTTTGTCCACGTGTCAGTCACACCTTGCCTGTCGATAGCAACGGTTTCATATCCAATGTGACTGATGCCTTGTAATTCAGACGTGTTAATCCCGGGATGATCAACAAACAAATAGGTCTCTCCCGGTTTGAGGCTATCCAACATTTTAATAAAACTTTCAATCTTCTGTTGTGATGTTTCTTTGAGCCCATCATAGCTGACGCTCTTAACTTTATAATCAGATGGATCAATGTCAATCTTATATTCCTTCGCTATTTTTTTTACCAATGCCGCAACTTCTGGCGACATACTATAGCATCCCATATGGGCAGTGATGTGGCTTATACGTGGCACTTTCTTTAACGCCAATTCAATCTGTGCACGAATCTCTCCTTCCACCTCGTTCAATTTCCATTCGTGTTCCAGCAGTGCACGTCCCGGATAATTTTTATTGGGCCAAATGAAAGGATAAAAATAGCCATCCTCATCTGTAAGGCTGGGGCAATGCGAAACGGGTCGCCATTTCATATTGTCCCATTCACTTGTCAACGCTATGTGAATACCCACATCCACGGTTGGATTTTCCGCCAACAACCTGACGCCTTCTGGAAACCAAGGTGAAGGCACAATGATTTCAATACACGTTTCTATTCCTTCTCGAAAAGATTTAACAAGGGCCATATTACCGGCATGGGAAAAGCCCATATCATCGCCACGGACAATAAGGCGGGGTGGCTTCTGCGCACAAGCAATAGAAATACTGATGATGAAAAGAAAAAGAGTTCTGCGTATCATATACAAAGAGATAATGGACTACTAATTAAAGCATCTCTTTCAACAATCCCTGATGGTTTCGCTTTTAAAATAATGAGTAGGGGTATAAATGTATGAAAGTGATCTACTACTTGGTGAATCCTTACATCAGCAGGAAGGAAGTGCGTCTGGCTAGAAAACGTATTAATTCCCTCTTAAAGGCATTAGCAGCCAAGGTTAAGTAGCGATTAAATCAAAATCTTACACTTGAAAGTAACAATTGGTTTACGTGCCTTCCATTTTATTTAGCGGCTCTACATTTGTATCAACAAACAAATAACCTAACCTATAATATGAAAAAGTTAATCTTCTCAACGCTTCTCTCCCTGATCATGCTGTCAGGTAATGTGTCAGCGCAAGACAAGCCACTTCATGAAGTTTACTCCATGATGGTTTTTAATTTTGTTAAATATGTCCAATGGCCAAGCGGTGGCTCTGGTGAATTTGTGATCGGTGTTGTTGGAAACACTGAAATGTACAACACTATGAGTAAGTGGTATAACGGCAGCAAAGTTGGCAATTTTACATGTGTGGTAAAGCAGTTTAAGTCTGCGGCCGAAATGAGTGAATGCCAAGTTGTTTTCATCGATCGTTCGAAGAGCTCTGAATTTGATGCCATAAATGCAAAAGTGCATGGTAAGGGTACGCTCTTGATTACTGACAAAAACGGCCTTGGCGAAAGAGGAAGCGGAATCAACTTTAAAGTAGTCGATAGCAAATTGAAATTTGAACTTAACCAAAAGGCAATAGAAGCTTCTAACCTAAAGGTTGCAGGAGCGCTATCAGCCATGGCGATATTAATCTAATGGGTTGTTTGTGAAGGGTTCTCTGCTGAAAAGCAGGAACCCTTATTTTTCCACAACCATAATTTACTTTTTAAGCTAATAAAAAAAAGGCTCCCGAAAGGAGCCTGTTTTTTTTTGCCTGTCTGCCGATTAAATAAATCGGCTTATCAGGTTTTCATAATGTTCTTGCTTACCGCTAATTTGTTCGGGTTCGCCATTTTGATGCGCAAGTTTTCGCAACGCTTCAAGGGTAAGGTTTCCACGAGAAAATTGTTTTCCTTTTCCGGAATCAAAAGATGCATAACGTTCCTTCACCAATGATGTGTACTCGCCATCATCCAGTATCGACTGCGCAATCAGCAAAGCGCGGGCAAATGTATCCATACCACCAATGTGGGCATAAAAAATATCTATCAGGTCTGTTGAGGTTCTTCTGGTTTTCGCATCGAAGTTGATACCACCGGACTTAAATCCACCTGATTGCTGAATCACTAGCATAGCTTCAGCCAGTTCATAAAGATTGTTTGGGAACTGATCGGTGTCCCATCCATTTTGATAGTCTCCACGGTTAGCATCAATGCTTCCCAATTGGTTGGCATTGGCAGCAACCTGAAGCTCATGTTGGAAAGTATGTTGTGCTAATGTTGCATGGTTCACTTCAATGTTCAATTTAAAATCACCAAGCAAATCATGTTCGCGAAGGAAACCAATCACCGTTGCCGAATCAAAATCATATTGATGTTTGGTTGGCTCCATAGGTTTTGGCTCGATAAGAAACGTTCCTTTGAATCCGTTCTTTCTTCCATAATCACGCGCTGCACGAAGGAAATTAGCCATGTGTTCTTGCTCACGCTTCATGTTGGTATTCAACAAGGTAAGATAGCCTTCGCGACCTCCCCAGAAAACGTAGTTAGCACCTCCCAATTCAATCGTAGCATCGATAGCATTTTTTACCTGAGTAGCGGCGTAACATACCACATCGAAATCAGGGTTGGTTGCTGCGCCATTCATGTAGCGTGGGTGGCTAAATAAATTAGCTGTTCCCCACAATAGTTTTACGCCAGAAGCTTTTTGTTTTTGTTTTGCGTAAGCCACAATATTCTGAAGTCGGCTTTCAGATTCCTTTAAGGTGGAAGCCTCTTCAACTAAATCGTAATCATGAAAACAATAGAAGGGAGCACCAATCTTTGTCATAAATTCAAAGGCGGCATCCATCTTGTCATAGGCACGTTGCATCGGATCAGCACCATCAAACCATGGGAAAGGTTTTGTGGGAGCACCGAAAGGATCACCACCATTTCCGCAGAACGTATGCCAGTAGGCAATAGCAAATCGCAAATGTTCTTCCATGGTTTTCTTCCCTACTTTCTTTTTCGGATTGTAGAATTTAAAAGCAAGCGGGTTGTCAGATTCCTTTCCTTCATATTTTATGGCACTGATGCCTTTAAAATATTCCTTCTTTCCTTTTAGAATTTTCATAATAGGTAATTAACAAGTTGATGATATAAATTATGTAAGTTGATTTTCAAGTACGGTCTTCCAGTCCGCATAGGCTTCCTGGTATTGTTCCTGTTTGGCCTTATCGGGCGCATATTCTTTCAAGCATTCCAAATTAGTAAAGGCGGAGTCAAGAGATGAATATAATCCAACACCAACTCCTGCACCACGTGCTGCACCTTGTGAGCCATCGGTATTGTAAAGTTCGATCGCCGCTCCTGTCACATTGGTAAAGGCTTCACAAAACGTTTCACTCAAAAACATGTTTGCCTTTCCTGCACGTATCACGGTCGACTGAAGACCCATCTCATTTAAGATTTCAAAACCATACCCGAGCGAAAACACAATGCCTTCTTGTACAGCCCGACACATATGGGCTGCACCATGTCTGTTTAAATTAATGTTATGGAAACTCGCACCAAGGTCTTTGTTACGCAACATACGTTCTGCACCATTTCCAAAAGGAAGGACACGAAGTCCATCGGAACCAATCGGAGAGCTTCCTGCTAAATGGTTGAGTTTATCATAGCTGATCGGCTCACCGCTTATCTGTACATTCTTCCGCAGCCAGCTATTGAGAATACCGGTTCCGTTTACACATAACAAAATACCCAGACGCTGATCTTCTTCAGTGTAGTTTACGTGAGCAAAACCATTCACACGTGAATATTTGTCAGCCGCTGGTTTATCAACGATACCGTAGATCACACCGGATGTACCCGCTGTTGCCGCGATCTCCCCGGGATGAAGTGTCTTTAATGAGAAAGCATTGTTGGGTTGATCACCTGCGCGATAGCCAATAACAATACCCGCTTTTAATCCCAATGTTGACGCTGCTTCTGCAGAAAGTTTACCTTGATCACCAAACGTAGGGACGATAGTAGGTATAAGGTTTTTATCCATGTTATAAAAATCAAACAGCCGATCTGCCAATGTCTTCTTCTCAAAATCCCACATGATGCCCTCTGACAAACCCGACACTGTTGTGTTCACTTCACCCGTCATGCGCATAGCGAGGTAATCACCCGGCAGCATGATCTTGTAAATTTTAGAATATAATTCCGGCTCATGGAGTTGAACCCATCGAAGTTTTGAAGCAGTGAAATTTCCTGGCGAATTCAGCAAATGCTCCTGACAATATTGTTCACCCAATTGTGCCGCTGCATCCTCACCAATCTCAACAGCACGGCTATCGCACCAAATGATGGAAGGCCGCAACACCTTTAAGTTCTTATCGATCACCACCAGGCCGTGCATCTGATACGAGATGCCGATGCCTCTGATCCCATCGGCTGAAATATCCGAAGTCTCCATTACCTTTCGTGTGGCTTTCACCGCATGCTCCCACCACATCTCTGGATGTTGCTCGGCCCATCCACTTTTGGTGCTGGTAATTTCCATTTCAACAGAAGGAGAATTAGCAGAAGCAACACATTTACCTGTTGCGGCATTTAACAATGATACTTTTACAGAAGAGCTTCCTATATCGAAGCCTAAAAGAAAATCCTGGTCACCCATTCGGAATAAATCACATTAGTAAAAACGAACTTAAACAAAAGTTTCAACAAACCCATTTGTAATGCTGAGCATGCAGAGATTGCCAACAGACAAAATCAAATGCGGTGGCCAAATTACTTATTTATGGTCAATTAGACTATATACGGTTGATAATTTTACTATATAACCACACCATAACGTTTGCCCTTCCAACGAGGCTCATTACCTTCACATGACGTGAGAAATGCTATCGCAAAGCCTTAAATTTTAGCCATTGAAGGTTGCGTTCACACAAGCATAATTGTTAATTGCGGTTTAAATCAATTAGATAAGTGGTCTGGTATCGTGAATTTGGATTAACTGAACAACTCTTGTGCGCGGCATTCGTGCTCTTTTACCTGGCCTATATATATAGACTGGTGCGCATTAGCCGGAGTTTAAAAACACCAGTCCATACACTCATTATAAAACTTTGTCTTCGCACTGCGATGTTTGCCCTTCTCATGATTGCTTTGCTGGGACCATCTTTTGGCGATTCCAAACGTGAGGTAAAATCGGTGGGCAAAGACATTATGATTTGTGTCGATCTTTCCAAGTCCATGGATGCGTTTGACATTCAGCCAACGCGATTGGAGAAAGTAAAATATGAAATGAAAAAAATTGTAACGGCATTTAATTCCGATCGCCTGGGCATCATCATATTTTCTTCGGATGCGTTTATGCAGTCACCCCTTACCTACGATCAGAATGCACTCAATCTTTTTATCGAGGCCATGAACTCAAGCCTGGTGCCCTCCAGTGGAACAGACTTTGGCCCACCTTTAAGAATGGCCATTAAAAAACTCGAAAACGAAGATGACGGCTCACCCGTGGAATCAAAATCTAAAGTGATCATTTTGATCAGTGACGGGGAAGACTTTGGTGACAATGCTAATGATGCTGTGAAAGAAATCGAAGATAAAAACATTAAACTATTCACCCTTGGAGTTGGTACAGATGCGGGAGGAAAGATTTATGCGTCCAATGGATTTAAAAAAGACCGACAAGGAAACACAGTCGTATCCAAATTAAATTCAAAAGAACTGAAATCACTTGCCAGCAAAACAGGAGGACAATATTTTGAAATCAACGATAGCCAAAACGATGTCTCACGACTGATCAGCACCATCAACAAAATAGAAGGCCAAATGCGTGACAGCAGAATGGTAGATGTGACCGCCAACCGCTATTATTATTTTCTTGCTGGTGCCATGGCATTGTTTTTTATGGATATGATGTTTCGGATCAAGACCATTACGATATAGTACATGAAACTACTTTTCATCCTATCGCTACTCCTTGCAACATTCACCGATCCCTGGTTGGTTAGGAAAATCAACGTGACAAAAGCGCAGGCAGAATCAGCTTACAAAAAAGGAGATTATAAACTAGCCATTTCCAAATACCGATACCTTATTGATTCGCTTGATGTAAATGAAGCTGAAATCAATCTAAACCTTGCACATTCCTATTACCTTGAAAAGGATTCTGCGCAAGCGAAAAATACATACGCATCTATTTCAGAAAGTGATAATGGGCGCGTAAAGTCAAAGGCCAATCAACAATTGGGCATTATGGCGAATCAATCTGGCAAAACAGATGAGGCCCTTTCTTATTTCAAAAATGCAATCAAAGCAGATCCGGCCAATGGGGATGCACGCTACAATTATGAAATGCTGAAACGCAAAGTAGAAGAAGAAAAGAAAAAGAAACAGCAGCAGCAGCAAAAGAAGCAGGATAAGGATAATAAAATGGAACCTTCTGAGTATGCCAAACGGTTAAAGGAACAGGCAGACAATCTGGTTTCACAACAGCAATATGAAAGTGCATACAACCTTCTGATGGCAGGAATGAAACGTGATAAGACGGTATCATCGTATCAGGATTACATTACCCGGCTAGGCAATGTAGCCGGGATTATCAAAATAAATTAGCACATGCGCACGGTCTTCATTCTATGTTTTTTCATCGCACCCATCCTTACGGGGTTAGCGCAGTCTGCCGCACAATCCTTTCATTTGGCTTCGGGGCAATACATACATGGCAAGGCGCCGGAAGCAAAAGCCACAGTCGATAATGCCTTAAGAAAATATCCTTCCGACAAAAACCTCAACGCACTTCGCGAACTCATGAAGCAGGAGCAGAAGGATGAGAAAAAGAAAAACGAAGAGAACAAGGACGACAAAGACAAGAAAGACGATAAAGACAAGAGCAAAGAAGAAAAGGAAAAAGAAGAAAAAAGCAAAGAGAGCAAAGACGCGAAAGAGAAATCCGAAGAAGAAAAGAAAGAAGAAAAAAAATCGGAAGAGCAGAAGAAAAAAGATCAGCAGGAAAAAGAAAAACAAGAGAAAGAAAAGAAAGAGAAAGAGGCTGGCGAGACAGAAGAAAAGGAGGGCGAGAAGAAAGAAAACAAAAACCCCGATCTCTCCGAGAAGCTTCAGCAAATGAAGATCAGCGAAGAAACGGCAAAGATGATTCTTGAAGCTATGAAGAACCAGGAAATGCAGTATCTTCAACAACAAAAAAGAAAATCGGCCAAGCCGAGAGACAAGAGTAAACCGGATTGGTAAAATAAGCTGTGAGTTTCTACCTACGAGCTATGAGCTTTTCAATTCGTTGAAATTTCTATGAGCGTATTATATACCCATCAAGGATAGAATATTTTATCAGAGGTTAATCACACTCCCACCCTCACACAACTCGTAGCTCACAGCTATTAGCTCGAGGCTTTTAAAATTTAAAGTATGAACGAAGTCTATATTATTTCCGCAGTGCGCACCCCTATTGGAAGTTTTGGTGGTGGGCTATCATCCTTATCAGCAATTGAACTCGGTGGTGTTGCGTTCAAGGCCGCCATTGAAAGAG
>JBBRKB010000171.1:0-7739 GCA_038218385.1 Cytophagales bacterium
TTTTTAGGTGGCACAACCGTATTAACCGTAGGCTCGGAATATATCTTCGATGACGTGCTGGATCAGATCGAATCGTACCAATACCTCATTGACCAGACCACCACCGACTGGGGCACCTTTATACAAAACGATTGGGATATCACACCGCAGTTCAACTTTCTCTCAGGCGTAAGAATTGATAAACATAATCTGGTTGATCATGCCATTGTGAGTCCACGCCTTTCGCTGTTGTACAAGTTCAAAGGGACTACCCAGTTCCGTTTGGGTTGGGGAACAGGGTTCCGCGCACCACAAGCATTTGATACTGACTTGCATATTGCCTTCTCTGCCGGTGGTGTTTCACGTATATCGCTGTCTCCTGATCTCATTCAAGAACGCTCGAATAGTTTCACGGGCTCTATCAACTATGACAAAACCACAGACCATTTTATTGCCGGCTTCACGATTGAAGGATTTTACACCTATCTAAAAGATGCCTTCTTCCTTTTTCCGCTGGGACAAGACGATTTCGGTCAGCGGTTTGAAAAGAGAAATGGTAAAGGCGCTTTGGTTAAAGGAATTACTCTGGAAGCACGAGCAAACTTTGACTATGTTTTTGAGATAGACTTGGGTTATACGATTCAAGCCAGTTTGTTTGATGAACCGATAGAGAACATATACGGCTTACCGGCTAAACGAGAATTTTTACGTACTCCCAATCAGTATGGCTATGCTACATTTACCTATACGCCAACGAAAAACTGGAGTGCAAGTACGAACCTGGTTTACACAGCGCCTATGCAACTGGCACACTTTGGTGGCGAGGGCACGGGTCACGCCGAGAATGAATATGTTACTTCTCCATCCTTCGCTGAAGTGAGCGTCAGGGTAGGTCATACGTTTGTGCTCGAAAATGTAAATACCGGACTCGAATTTTTTGGTGGTATAAAAAATTTAACAGACGCCTACCAACGCGATTTTGATAAGGGAAAGAACCGCGACAGTAATTACATCTATGGGCCACTTTTGCCAAGAACTTTCTTCATAGGCGTACGCATTAAATCGTTGTAAACCAATGTCGTTGATTTAAGATTTTTTAATGGCCTCACCTCAATCCTCTCCACAAGAGAGGAGATAGCGGAGCTTAAGTCAAAGACATTACTTTGTTAATAGGAATTCAGAATATGATCAGTCAAAACGTACATAGTAAAGCGATACTAAAATATAATGTACTATGGCTTACCCTTATGATGGTTGGCCATAACGCATTTTCACAACAGTACGAACCCATTCACTGGTTAACCTTCGAACAGTTGGATGATTCACTGAAGGTGCATCCTAAAAAGGTTTTCGTAGATTTTTATGCAGACTGGTGTACCTATTGCCGGAAAATGAACGCAGTGGCATTTCAAGATCAACGCGTTGCCGATTATTTGAATAGCGAATATTATGCAGTACGCATGAATATTGAGACAGCAGACACGATAAAATTTGGAAAGCAGGTGTTTGTGAATGAAAGGCTTCGCAAACGCAATCCTGTTCATCAAATTGCCTTATTGATGGCAAGCCGTAAAGGCAAACCTTTTTCCCTTCCGGCGATGGTGGTATTGAATGAAAAATTTGAAGCCAAGGCGCGATACTTTCAATATCTTGATGCTGACCAACTCATGCAGCTATTGAGGAATTAAATGTGATTCACCACCTTAGCCATAAGCGTGGTCTTCAATTTCTAAAACAATTTACACCGGTTGAATAAAAATATATTGAACCAATTGAAACTCGGCTTTTACTCTTTTCTGAATACGGCGATGGCATGGGTAAATATCTTCCGTAGTTAGATCGTCTTTGAAATCTAAGACCAAGAGAAGCCCAACACATAGAGCGCGAAGTGTTGATGTTGTCTTTTTATTTCACCACCTGAAAAGTCCTGGTAATATTGAACCCAAAGTGAATGGGATTTTTATGGCCATCTGTGTTATTCGGATCTCCCGTTTGTGTCAGCATGATTCTGTCCATGGAGCCAATGGAGTTGGTAAACACAAGTTGGAATACATGTCCACCGGTTTCGATGTCAATGCCCACGCCGTAAGCGTTGTAATATGGATTGTTATTTTTTTCATTTATTCTGATAAAGTATTCGAGATTGAGTGCAACACTTTTGGTTATTTTCACGCGCCCCCCCAGGCCCAATGCATAAAGATCATTTACTTCAGTTAAAGGATTTACTTTGTTCCGATGAAGAAGCGTGGGTGAAAGTTGAAAGGAAATAGCAGAGGAAAATTTTCGCGCGAGTAGAATCTGTGCTGAAAATGAATTTCTGTCACGGTTGGTGTATGCAGCAAAATCACCAAACGTAGCATTAAGACGATAGTAACTTCCAAACAATGTTGTCGTGAAGGGAAATGATTTTTCACCAGATGTTTGACTTACCATTTTGTACTTCAGATATGCATCAATTTCTTTTGTCGTTGAACTACGCCCAATACCCGCGCCCAGTCGATCAGTAATTCCATACTCAAGTCCATAGCGAATGGATGCCTGGTCAAGTCCATACAGTTCTTTACGGTCATACAGGGCACCAAACCTGTGGTTGATAATGAACTCCAGTTCACCAGATGATTTTGTTTCTACAGAATGTCCGTTAACGATTCGGGTTCCTTTAAAAGTCTGAAGAACAGGCTCAGTGGTTTTCTCTTCTGAGGCTTCTAATTCTTTTAGAAGATCACCTTGCCCAAAAACTGAAAGAGACGAAAATAAAAAAATGATGTATAGAAGTTGTTTCATTCTGAATGGCATGTTAATAAATAGCATTTCGATCTTCTTGTCAGTTAGTTTTACGCAAGATGGCAGGAATTTAATTCGGGACTCAATCCGATGGACGGAATTTTATCCTTAAATTTTATTTTTATTTATTTACTTCGGACAAGCTGAGTAAGAATAGAAAAGCCATCATGAAGATGGCCTTTCTATTCTATACAACGTGATTGCTTTATTTAAGAGAGGTAATGAGTTCTTTATTCATTTTTTGATAATCTACATTCTCCGCTTTTTTGGCTTCTTCCAATGAAGCGTTTGCCGTTGCAAGGGCTCCTTTTTTATCACCCAGTCCTTTTTGAATTTTTGCTTTTTGATGGAGTATCCAAAAGGCGCTTGGGTTTTCTTCAGCAGCAATGTTGATCCATTCAAGTGCTTGCTTTAGATCACGTCCTGTTTCAAGGTAGTACACAGCAGCAGCGAAGTAGTTGTTTGAATTTACCTTTGTGTTTGCCTGTATGGACTTCATTACCTTGTCATCGAAATCTACAGTCACCGTAAACTTTACAGATGTGTGATCCCATGCCAATTGCACTTTGGCCGATTTGCTATCATCGGATATATCACCAATGAGGAAGGTGAGCATTTCCATCTTCTCTGCAAGCTTTTGTGATTTTACGTTGAAGCGAGCGACTTCTTTAGATTTGTCATAACGAGTGGTTTGCCCACCTAATGAAATATCGGAATAAAGGGTAATGGTCCATTCCGATTCGCCAGGCCATGTGAAGATTAAGTATTCACCTTTAGGAACACTTATACCTTCTACTTTCACATCATCACTAAAGGTGATTTTGGTACCGCTGTTGGCTCCAGTTCTCCAGATGGTGCCATACGGAGTAAGCGCGCTGGCATCGGCTCCAAAGATTTTCCTTCCTTTCACACGCGGCCTGAAATAGTCAATTTTAATGTCGGTAAGACCTACCACCGTTGACGTTGAGCCCGCGGGACTCGGACTGGGTGTTTGTATCTGCGCCTGCACCATCAATCCTGATAAAAGCAGAATTCCAAATAGTATTTTTTTCATGTTAGGGTTGTTGATTTAATGAGGGGCAAATATAGGAATTCGTTTAAGATTGAATCCTCATTTGGCAGTGTATAAATATTCGTTTGTATGGGGACTCCGTCGGTGTAAAAAAATTAAGATGTTAGGGGATTTTTGCTCACTTTTAATGAAACTTAAACCAAAAAAATGAATACTAAATTACCGATTCAAAGGAGAGCCTTCATCAAGAATGTGGCATCCCTGGGAGCGCTGACTTTACTTCCACCACTTTCATTTGAAAGTTTTGCGAAAGCTAATGAAATGAAAATGGGGCTTGTAACCTACCTCTGGGGCAAAGACTGGGATGTGCCTACGATTATTAAAAATTGTTCGGCCGCTTCTATACATGGCGTTGAACTACGCGTTGATCACGCGCATGGTGTTATGCCTGAGATTTCTGCCGCCAGGCGAAGTGAAGTCAAAAAGATGTTTGCTGACAGCAAAGTAAAAATAGTGGGCATGGGTACAAACCAACAGTACGACTATGTAGAACCTGAAAAGGTAAAAGAATCAATTAAGCGGACAGTGGACTTCATCAAACTTAGTAAAGACATTGGTGGAACAGGAGTGAAGGTGAAACCCAATGCCTTTCATGAAGGTGTACCCCATGAAAAAACACTTGAGCAAATCGGTAAGGCGTTGAATGAATGTGGAAAGATTGCTTCCGATTATGGACAAAAAATACGACTTGAAGTGCATGGAACAGGCACACAGGAATTGCCTAACATCAAATCGATAATGGATGCTGCCAACAATAAGTCAGTGGTGGTTTGTTGGAATTGCAACGATGAAGATTTATTGGGCGAGGGTTTAGAGCATAACTTCAACCTTGTTAAAAATAGAATCGGTGACACCGTTCATGTTCGGGAAATGAATATTGGTTCATATCCGTATCAGGAACTCATGTCCCTTTTTGTAAAAATGAATTACAACGGTTGGATTTTACTGGAATGCAGAACAGATCCGGCCGATAAGGTGAAAGCTATGATTGAGCAACGTGAGTTGATGGAAAAATGGATAGCAAAAAAATAAGGTTCTATACACTAAACCGATAGGAATGAAAAACAAGAGTGATCTTTCAAGAAGAAAATTTATTAAAAACACAGCGGGTGCTGCGGCCGTTTTAAGCATTCCAACAATTATACCCTTCAGTGCCTTTGGTGCAAATGATAAGGTTAACGTAGCGGTATTGGGTTTAAATGGTAGAGGTCAAAACCACATCGAAGGCATTCAACGGCTCCCCAATGCACAAGTAGTGTACTTGTGTGATCCTGATAAAAATGTATTGACTGAACGTTCTGCTGAGTTTCAGAAGGAATACAAAAAGAACGTGAAGCTGGAGCAGGACATGCGAAAAGTTTTTGCCGATAAAAGTGTAGATGCAGTAAGCATTGCTACACCTAATCATTGGCATACATTGGCAGCGATCTGGGCCATGCAAGCAGGCAAGGATGTGTATGTGGAGAAGCCCGCATCGTTTACAATTTCCGAAGGACGGATATTAGTAGAAGCTGCAAAAAAATACAAACGCGTTTTTCAACATGGTGTTCAACTAAGAAGTTCTGTGGCCATCCAGGAAGCTGTCAAGCATTTGCGCGAAGGCTTGATAGGAGATGTGTACATGGCACGAGGCCTTGTTTTTAAATGGCGCCCCGACATTGGTGATAAGGGTACAGAGCCTGTTCCTGCTGGACTTGATTACGATTTGTGGACAGGGCCAGCTGAGATGAAACCTTTTTCCAAAAATTATGTCCACTACAATTGGCATTGGAACTGGAACTACGGAAATGGCGATGTAGGCAACCAGGGTATACACGAAACTGATTTATGCATGTGGGGCCTCGATGTTGGCCTTCCCGAAAAAATCACTTCTATGGGTGGTAAATTTTTGTGGAATGATTGTAAGGAAACTCCCGAGGTACTTACCTCAACGTATCACTATCCTTCACAGAAAAAAATTATTGAATTTGAAGTGCGTCCATGGAACACCAACCGTGAGGATGGTGTAGGTATTGGAAATATTTTTTATGGTAGTGAAGGCTACATGGTAGTGGATGGTTATAGCACCTATTCAACATTCTTAGGTAAAGACAGAAAGCCAGGACCTGCTGGTAAAGAAGGTGGAGACCACTATAAAAACTTCATCGATGCTGTATTGGCCAAGAAGCCTGAGATGTGTAATGGACCTGTTGCGACCGCTCACCTTTCTTCAGGGCTAGCCCACTTGGGAAACATTGCCTACCGTGTAGGAAGGGTGCTGGAATTTAACCCAACAACAGAAAAATTTGTAGGTGATGCTGAAGCCGATAAATTGTTGACCCGCACCTATCGTGAACCTTTTGTAGTTCCAAGTCATGTGTAGGTGATAGATTTAGGAAATTTTGTGAAGCCCGCATCTTCTTATAGTTGATGTGGGCTTTTTTATGTGTAAACTATTGCTAAATGCATTTGACCAATGCCGTACTGGCTCGTATAAGTATTGTTTAATACATGAATTTACCTGAATCTGAAATAATCGAAAAGGCAAAACGTGGTGACACCACAGCGTTCAGGAAATTAGTAGAGGGGTATCAAGGATTTGCCTATACGTTGGCCTATCGCATGCTGCACCATCACGATGAGGTACAAGATATTGTTCAGGACGCGTTTATCAAATGTTGGAAGGCACTTCCTCGCTTTGATGGAAGGATTAAATTCAGCACCTGGTTATACAAGATTGTTATGAACCTCTGTCTTGATGTAATAAAATCAGCGCGGTATAGGCATAGTAAAATGGCCAGCGATGTGAGTGTTGATTTTAATTTATGTGATGCAAAGACAAGTGACGATGCCCTCCATCAGCAGGAGTTCATCGATAGTGTGCTAAAGATGGCCGAACAGTTGACACCGAAGCAACGCGCAGTTTTTATTCTGCGTGATCTGGAGGATGTTGATATGGCGGAGATTGGCGTCATACTTTCCATATCATCAGGCACAGTAAAGAGCAATTTATACTATGCCCGCAAGAAAATGAATGAATTGCTAAAAGGATTTTATCAACACAATCCCCTGCATGAATTATGAAATGTAAATCAATAGAGTTTAAAATTATAATGTATTCAGAATTGACAGTCTTCGAAAAAGAAATAGTAAACAGCCATATTGAACACTGCCAATCTTGTGCGGCAAGATTTGCTGATCTTATAGATCAACGCGTAGCATTGCTTAAGCTTGGAAAGGACAACCGCTTTGATTTATCAGATGGGTTATTAGCCAACCGCATAATGGCCTCCCTTTCAGCGAAGCAAAAACCAAAAGATTTTATCTCCAGTATTCAGATGTTTTTGTTTCCTGCACTTCGTTATGGACTTGCTGCAGCAACATTTTTTTTCATTCTTATTTTCGCAATCCAAACTATGAACGATTCCGAAGTTCGCGCTGGAATCGTCAGTGATATAACCAGCGGGGAGCAGTCTCTTCCGATTTTAAATACAGCTGAATTTACGCAATCCTATCAAGACAGGGTAGAGATGGTAGATTCAAAAAAATTGATTGTATTAAAATGTTTTAAATTATGCAGCCGTGCGGATAGCCGAGTTGCCTGTGAAGTATGTAAACAAATAGCAACAAACAACCCATAAATTATGAAAAGGAGATCACTTGTTTTAGTGTTAACACTAATCTTGTTTGTAGGCATGCTTTCTTCATGCGACTACAACGTTGCAGTAAACTCAAAGTACGAAGCGGATGGATCACTAGGCCGCACGATTACATTATCGAAGGTAGATTCCGAAGCGATTGATAACAACATGTTCGGAATAAATAAAACAAAGGGATGGGATGTTACTGCATCGGTTGAAGATACACTCAGCGATCACAATGTTACGGTTTCGTTTTCTAAAAAATTTAATTCAGTTGAAGAAGC
>JBBRKB010000172.1:0-7729 GCA_038218385.1 Cytophagales bacterium
CTACTAACGTACTGCTTGCCACTACAACAGGATTGAACGAGAATAGACTTGACAAGATTGACCTTGTAACCATGACATCCGACACGTATAAGGTTCCCATTCGATATAGCATACTGGTAACCCAGCTTGCCATCAGCAAACAAGAATATGATTTTTGGAATGAAATTAAAAAAAGCACGGAATCCATAGGAACTATTTTTGATCCCTTGCCTTCCCGTGTTTTAGGAAATTTATATTTAGAAGGAGATGCGGGGGAACCGGTACTTGGCTACTTCAGTGTTAGCTCGGCACAATCCGAAAGAATTTTTATCGACAACACTGAGTTACCTCAGCAGCGGTATGCATCTGCTTTTAGTAATTGTCATTACACAAGCGTTGATTCGTTAAACCTTGATGAGTTTTTCCAGAACCCAAACTCGCTTTTGATCATATCGGGCATAACAGACATGATGGGCAATACTATTGGTTACACCACAGGTCCAGAGAATTGCATTGATTGCAGGAAAAGACTTAATGGAAAAACCACAAAGCCCGATTTTTGGTAACACGCATGAATAAGATATTTTTTTTACTCGCCTCAATAATTGGTCTTAGCAGTTTTCCTTTGGGATTGTATGGTCAATACAACCTCTCCAACACACTCAAGGAAAAGTTTGATACCTATAGAAATGATTATTTTCAGGAGAAAGTATATGTGCATACAGATCGCTCCTTTTATGTTACGGGCGACTATGTGTGGATGAAGGTGCTTGCCGTGGAAGGCACAACACATACCCCGTCTGCTTTAAGTAAAGTGGTATATGTAGAAATTGTTGATGCTAACAATACTGCCATTGTTCAAGCAAAGATTTCTCTTGAAAAGGGAAGAGGCAATACTGCATTGTATTTGCCGGCATCATTAAATTCAGGTAATTATACTGTAAGAGCGTATACCCGTTGGATGAAAAACTTTTCCCCTGAATTATATTTCAGTAAAAATATTTCCATAGTAAACACCTTTAAGCCTTTAGAAACACGTGACAGCTCTGCAAGTAAGATCAATAATGATATCGATCTTCAGTTTTTTCCTGAAGGTGGTGATTTAGTTGAGGGTTTAAAAAGTAAAGTGGCCTTTCGTATGGTCGATAAAAATGGTGAGAGCCTTGCACGCGAAGGATACATTTGCAATGCCAGCAACGATACCCTCGCTGCTTTTGAGACACTTAAGTTGGGCATAGGCAGCTTCTACTTTACGCCCACACAAGGTGAGTCGTATCATGCCATTGTTCGTGATCTTTCAGGTGGATTTATAGAGAAAACATTTCCTAAAGCAAAGGCTGAAGGGTATGTGATGGAATCGTTGGTGGAAGAGGGGAAAATAAAAATTCGTATAAAATCCAAAGGAATCTCGCGCGATGATCTAGTGTACCTTTTTGTTCATACCAGAAATAAAAGTCATGAAGTTAAGAGCCAGTCTCTTGCCAACGGTGAAACAACCTTTACAATTGACATGCAAGGATTGGATGATGGCATCAGCCACATGACAGTGTTCGATAGTAGATTGATGCCTGTGTGTGAGCGTCTCTATTTTAAACAGCCTGTTAATACATTACATATAGAAACTAAACTAAACGCAAAAAAATATTTCCCAAGAAGGAAGATGATTGTGGAGATCGACACCAAAGATTTGAATGGGAATGCAAGGGCCGATTTATCAATATCAGCATACCGACTGGATACACTTCAAGCAAAAGACCCATTAAATATTCAAGATTATATTCTATTGACTTCAGATTTGGTTGGAGCCATTGAATCACCCGGTTATTATTTTAGTGATGATAAAGATGTTGTGGCAGCAACAGATAATTTGATGCTTACCCATGGCTGGCGAAGGTTCAACTGGAAGCAGGTATTGGATAGTGAGCCATTGAAACTAGATTTCATTCCAGAATTTAGAGGTCACATCATTGAAGGCACAGTGCATCATCTTACCTCTGCGGAAGTGGGAGTTAACATTGCAACGTATTTATCTGTTGCGGGAAAACAATTTCTTTTGCGCGGATCGAAAAGCAACCGGGAAGGTAAAGTGTATTTTGAAATGGGTAATTTTTTTGGCGATCGTCAATTAATTGTTCAGACTAACACACAAGTTGATTCTATGTATGCCGTTACGCTTGATCATTCATTTTCTGATAAATATTCATCAATTAAAACTCCCGAGTTTAACCTTACAAGTAGGTTCAGAAGTGAATTGCTCAAGCGAAGTGTGAACATGCAAATGGCAAATGCTTATTATGATAATGTTCAGGCATCGCGCGTACTTTTCCGCTCTGATAGTGTTCCGTTTTTTGGATCCTCAGATGCACATTACCGGTTAGATAGCTATACTCGTTTTCCTGTAATGGAAGAGGTGATGCGTGAATATGTGCCTTCCGTATTTGTAAGAAAACGCAAAGGTGATTTTCATTTTCTGGTCGTAAACAAATTAAATAGCGAAGTACTTCGCAAAGATCCGCTGATACTTTTGGATGGGGTTCCTATTTTTGATACAAATAAAGTTATGGCACTTGATCCGTTGCTGGTCGAGAACCTGGATGTGGTAGCAAGGCGCTATTATTATGGCCCCCTCACTTTCGATGGTATTGTGAGCTACACAACGTATGGGAAGGAATCATTTGATTTTCCGATCAGTTCTAATGCATTGATTACAGATTACAAGGGCATGGAATTCCAGCGAGAGTTCTTCTCACCTGTATATGAAACGAAAGAACAAAAAAATAACCGCATACCTGATTTCCGCGACTTGTTATATTGGTCACCGTCTGTGCACACAGATGAAAATGGAAAGGCATTAATATCATTCTACACATCCGACCAAACGGGCTCTTACATGCTAAACATTCAAGGATTGACTGACGACGGGAATGTGGGAAGTATGTCGTATCAGTTTTCGGTGGATGAAGATGTAAATAATTAAGGTTGCGGAAAAACTAAAAATATAAGGAAATGGATTTAATGTAAAGTGGGCTTCAGCCTATACAAAGTCCAAAACCAATGACATCGAAGAGCCTACATCAGGAGGAGTCATCCGTGATGAAATTATCCAGCTTAAACTTGTTGATGGTGAACAACTAAGGGCACGGTTAGTTACTTAAAGATCCTTAACAGGAAACGTGCTAAATTTCTAACCAACATGTGTGCCTATCAAGCCACCACTATAACATTGCTTTAAAAAAACCGCTGGGGCATGGAGGTTTTCTTTAAGCGCCTGAAGCAAAATTTTGAACTTAGCTACTTTTGCTCGGACAGCCCCGAGGGAATTAAAACATAGATTTGGGGTGTGCTCATAGCTCACCTGCTTCTTACCATCATCCACAAACAGATCAAAGAATGTGAACAGTTCACCACCTAAGTAAGCATGGCTTCTAATAATTTAGGATCTAATGTGTGTTTGATTTTATTGAAAATGCGCGAGAAACTCAGCAACACAACCAGACATGAAAGACTACAGCAGCAGTTAGATAATCAAAACCTAAGGAGTCTTTTTGAAGAGCAAGAAAAATCCCCGTAATTCTTCTTCGTTCAAAGGTTTTTATCAATCTTGTGATTTAGTCGGATGACAGTAATTAAAAAACCTATATTAAATGTATTTTAAAATTTTCAATCTTGCCATTCCGATTGTGACTATCCGAACAATATTTTCGATTGTAATTGTTTGCGGCGTTATTGGTTGCGAGAAAAAAAAGCAACAGAATTTGATTTCAACTGTTGATGATAGAATACAACTCACTTTGATCGCTTCAAATCCTGAAATTGTTACTCCAATTGGTATTACAATAGATAAAGAGGATCGCATCTATTTCCTGGAATCCCATACCCATACACCTTTAAATAATTATGATGGCCCAAAATATGACAGAATAAAAAAGGGGATTGACTCTAATGGGGATGGGATACCTGAATCATGGCAAATATATGCGGATAGCATTATGGATGGAATGAACTTAGCTTCAGGTTCCAACAACCAAATTTTTTTAACGACAAAAGATGGCCTATTCAGCTATTCAGATACCAACAAAGATGGTAAGGCTGATGTGAAAAGAACACTTTTCGAGATGGTAGAACCGGAAAATGTCTACGATCACGCGGGTATATTAGGGTTGACCTATGCCAATGATTGGATTTATGTATCTCGTGGAAATACCGGTGGGCTAAAATGGAAAATTATCGGTGCTGATGGAAGTGAATTGGAAGGGTATGGAGATGGTGGTAATGTGTTTCGTTGTAAAACAGATGGTTCGAATTTGGAAGAAATTGCTACTGGTTTCTGGAACCCCTTTGATTTAAAATTTGATCATGAGGGGAGGTTGATGCTAATTGATAATGACCCAGACAGCAGAGGCCCCAATCGCCTTATAGAAATTGTTGATGGAGGGGATTATGGCTATCAATCAATTTATGGCGGAAGTGGAATCCATCCGTTTCTAGCCTGGAATGGGGAATTACCGGGTACTCTTCCATATGCTGCTGGTCTAGGAGAAGCTCCAACAGGATTAATAGATGCAGCTTTTACAAATTTACCAAAGGAGTATTCCAGTAGTTTATTGGTTACGATTTGGGAAGAAAACAGCATTGTTTCCGTTCCATTGACTGTTAAAAATGGCATTGTCAATGGAGTTCCAAAAATTCTATTTAAAGGAGATAGTACATTTCATCCGGTTGCTTTTGCAGTAAATTCCAAAGGGGATCTCTTTTTGACTGATTGGGTGAAAAGGGCTTATCCAAATCATGGTTATGGTAGGATTTGGAAAATTTCAGGCCCCGAAAGCAGTCCAAATGAAGTGTTTGAAGACACAAATACAAATGGGTTTGATAAAAGATCTGAAATACTGATTTCTGATGATCATATCATGAATCAATTAAAAAATGGAAGCTCCTTTGATCAGGCTGTCGCAAGAAAATTTCTTGAGAAAACAATTAAAAAGGATGAATTGATTTCAATGCTTGAAAAGAAAGACGCTGAATTGCAGCTTCAAGCTTTACTAATGCTCAAAAAGTCTGACTTTGTTATTTCTGACATTATTTTGAATAATTTGCTCCATCATCAAGATCCAAAGATCCAGCAATTGACAATGATTTATATTGCTGAAAAAGGAAGAGAGGATCTAAAAGATGAATTGGAAAAAGTTATGAAGGAGGGAATAATTCCTCCCTACTTGTTTGATACTTACCTGGCTACGATTAGTCATTTAGATCCTGAATATATTCGAAAATATGCATCTAAAAAAGAACCCTATAGTAGAGGCTTAAAAAGAGAACTTCCTACAGATTATGTTCTTCAGCTAGTAAAAGACTCGTCAATACCCGATGAAATAAAAGTTATTGCCATACCCTACATTGAGCAACCTTGGGAGCATATTCAAGAGTTGGTGCGGCTTCTAAAAAATGAATCCATTGCTGTCAAGACCGCATTACTTCAAATATTTAGGAAAATTCCGAACCAAGAGGCAGAGGCAATTATAGCTAGCATATCGAGAAATAAAAATTACCCTGATGAAACCCGTTCAGAAGCTATTATTTCTTTAAGCTACCAGGGGAATTCAAAATGTGAACACATGCTGGAACTGTTAGAAACCGAATTAGAATTGATACAAGAGTCTGCTTTGAATTATTTATGTTCCTGTGGAAATGATTCCATAATAAATATGAAAGTTATAGCCGCGATTAACCAGAATGAACGATTAAATTCAATTTGGAAAAGTTGCAAAGGAGAGAATCAGTCTGAAGTTGAAACGATCGAAAATTGGAATGGGATATTGGCAAAAGGAGATCCTGTTCGGGGTAAAATGATTTTTCAGCTTCAAAAATCCCAATGTCAAAATTGTCATCAAGTAAAGGGTTGGGGAGGTAAGTTGGGACCGGATTTATCCCATATTGGAAGTAGCAAAAATGTGGATTTATTAGTCCGCGCTATTTTAGAACCATCGACAGATATTTCTCCAGAGTGGCAAGGGTGGTATGTAATCACAGAAGAAGGTAAAACTATTTATGGTAGGCAAATCGATGTGGGGTCAAATGAAGTAGAGATTATGGATCAAAGTGGTGATTTCATAACATTTAAAAATGTAAAAGAATATGGACCCTCTGAAAAGTCTTTGATGCCTGAAAATCTTGAGGACAAGTTAACCACTGAAGAGTTTATAGATTTAATAGCTTATTTATCAACTTTAAAATAGAAATGAAAAATTCACCTAGAAGGGATTTCATTAAAAAAACTTCTTCCTTGATGGCGGCAGCTGCTGGAATTCCTGGATTGACACTAGGTAATAGTTTACCTATGAATCCAGACTTTAATGATTCTAAAATTGAGATTCCAGATAACCCATTAGTGTTATTTGATAACTTCCACACGGGAAATAGAAGAAGTTATTCTTTAAAAGGCAGGTTTGCTGCTGCTGAAAAAGCCGGATTTGATGGGTTTGAATTTGTTTCAATTGATCCGGATTCTGATTATTGGCAGGAGGCAATGCGTTTGAAGGATGCCAGTAATTTTAAGGTGTTTGGTTTGCATTGGACTACTAATGCAGTGATTGATAAAAATGCGCCTGGAATTGACGGAGCGATAGAAAGAATTGAAAAGGCAGTTGCTGCTTGTGCAAATTTTGGGATAAATTATACGAGTCTTTCACTTAGTGGAACTGATGAACTTGGAGGTCCTACTATACAAGAAAGTGGGTCTGCTAAAGCGGAAAGCAGACATTGGGAACGAGCCTCTAGAATTATTTCTGCCTTTGATACTGTCTGTCTAAAATACAAGGTTACCGGATCACTCTATCCACATACGTACTGGGTTTGTGATACGCCTGAATCTCAAATCAAAATTTTAGAAGGTGCTAACGCAAAAACCATTGGTCCTGCTTTCTGTTCGCACCATTGGTACGCCAATAAAGCTGCCGCTGAGTTAGAGCAAGTTCTTGACTATTCCATTATGCAAAAATTAAATTACGTGGTGCTTACAAATGGTAAATTCTATGGCAACAGTTTTCCTGCTGTTAGATTTGATGAGGGTGAAATAGATATGGCATGGGTCTTTGCCAATCTTATAAAATTTGGATATACAGGGCCTATTTCTACTCAGGGTTGGGCGATAGGGGGGGACCCGTTCGTTTCCTGCAAGGTATTTGTTGATACAATGCGAGATCTAAAAATTCGCTTTAGAACGCAGCCTGCATTGTGGCCTCTTTGATGGAGTTAGTCTTTCTTCACTAGATTTTGCATCAATTATTTTACCCTTATTAGACCGACTCATCCAAGAAAATATAAACTGATGATCTGGTGAAAAAACTTACCGATGGTTAAAAGGTAATCGTAATTCAATCGGGTCCCAACGTTACTGAAGAAACAGTCCACGTTTTAGACAGTTTGGCGAGCTGCACTTTTTCTACCGAATCAGGTGCTGGGTTTTTTTCGCTACAGCCAATGCAATAAATGCCCAGCGCGATTAGTATTACTAAGGATAAATTTCCAGTATGTAGTTTCATGGTGTTAAGTAGTTTTGATTTGTTTTGGTCCTTTAGAAAGTATGAAACTAACAACTTCTACTTGTGTGCTTTTACATTCAGCATCTCTTCAAGCTTTTTCAAGCGGTTGTTGTAATCTGACTGGAGTGCGGTGTTCTCCATTTCTAACTTACCCGTTGCGGACTGATGTTGTGTTTTTAACAACTCGACTTCTGCTTTTAAATCTTCAA
>JBBRKB010000173.1:0-7728 GCA_038218385.1 Cytophagales bacterium
GGAAAAATCAGTAAGGTCTAAACTACCTTTATCACCAAGCCAATGATAGAGATAACCGTATTTAGCAGGGGCATTAGTTGAATATCCAATGTTGTTCACATGAATTGCCTCAGAATGCAGACTGGTTTCGTTGTAAGTAAAATTTATCGTATTGTTTACTTCAGCAAGATTGTCGAGAGAAAGTGTGTAGCTTTTTCCGGCTACCATGGCATGGGGAAGAAAGAGATAGATCCAATGTTCTTTTGCATGATCGGGATCGGTATTGATACACCCGTTATCATAAATCTGGCAGATCATGGCAAATTCGGTAGGCTTAGACTTACGCCCAATATCCAGGGGTTGGAGAGCGACGGTGTAATTGGGGTCGTTAGCACTTAGCAACAAATAAGATGTAGTCAACGAAGCTTTCACACCGTCTAATGGAACCACTACCATAGATTCATTGCTCCGCGGTTGTCCTCGCTTGTGATGTATGGCATAGCCGTCATCAAATCTGACCATTAGAATTTTATTGGTAAGCGGTTTTACCTCAACAATTTTAGACGAGAATGAGGGAATCGTAGATAAAAAAAAACACCATGCTAACAGTACGCCTTTCTTCATAAGTTGTAGTCTAAGAATGAACAGTTTTGCAGAATCGATCCGGCTAGCCATGATTGGATGTCCTTCAAGCTAACGCCTATAGCAAGCAGAGAGCGACTGGAAGTCGCTCTCTGCTTTGAGAAAGTTAAAACTGATATTCCATTTTAATTCTGTAATTAATAACCTGTATTTTGACTTAAATCGGGCACCAGGTCAATCTCGCTTTGAGGAAATGGCTTTAAGAGATGGGTTGGACTCCAGTTCTGATCCGCCAATGAGCTCCCAAAATCAACATCTGTTTTAATGTCAATAATGCCGGCGTTATGCCACCTTACAAGGTCATTGTATCTATGACCTTCAAGTGCCAACTCAACCCTTCGCTCATGCATAAGCCATTCCATCATTTGAGTTGCACCGGCTGCTGAAGGACGATCAGGAAGTATTGCGCCACCGGGATCGGCACGTCGTCTTACAAGATTAATAAGTTCCGCAGCTCTGTTTACATTATTACTTCCCAATAATTCCGCTTCTGCCAGCATTAAATACACATCGGCAAGCCGGATCAATCTTTCGTTATTGGAACCGGCATTGGGTTGGGGATATGTGATGTAATCTCGAATATACTTAGAAGGAGTAGCGCCTGTGATAGACCAAGCCGGATCGTACGGAGTGCCAAAATAATCTTCACCAGACACGAAGAAAGTGTGAAATATTCTCGGATCATTCGGTTCAAATTCACCTTGCAAAGAGGTTGTAATATGAATTCTTCCATATCCTACTCCATTGGCTCCGGGGGCACATTTGTTCAAAAAACACGAAGCTCTGAAATTTATGGCCCGACCGGTACCAGCATGACCCACATTACTTCCATGATCTACGCTCAGCCAAGGGTTAATATCTCCTCTTGAAAACTGAATTTCGAATATAGATTCTGAATTATTCTGTTTGGTTTCAGCAAAATTATCTCCAAAATTATTAGTGAGTGAATATACCTGACTCGCAATAACTGCATTGAATTGTGTGACAGCATCCTGGTACTTCTCTCTATAGAGATAAACTTTACCCAGGTAGGCGGTAGCCGCCCCACTACTAGCCCTACCTACATTGGCATTGTCCCATTTTGCAGGTAGATGCTCCTTAGCAAAGAGAAAATCTTGTTCAACAAAATCCAACACTTGCCCAGGCAATGAATTTCCAACTCTGGAATTTTCGACACTGCTGATGGATTCTTTGACAAGAGGCGGCGTACCAAACTGGGTAGCAAGAATAAAGTAGAAATGACCTCTTATAAATCTTGCTTCAGCTTCAAAGCGTGCTTTCTCTGTATCTGTTAACAAAGATGTTGGAATACGGTTGAGAATAGCATTGGCTCGCATTACCCCTTTGTACGACTCTCTATAAATATACCCGAAATCTCCATTATCGGGCAACCATATAAAATCGCCATTGTTGTCACTTCCCTGGCCTCCATGCCGACTGTCGTCAGAGGGTCGCTCAATTCCATTATAATGACCCCTACCATTTTGATCAAAATAAAAATTCAACATGGTGCTGTAAGGCCCCAAAGAAGCTGCATTAAACTCTTCGAATGTCCTGTAAAAGGTCTCGGAACTCAGCTCACCCAGTGGTGCCAAGTCAAGCCTGTTTTCGCATGATACTATCACAGACAAGGATAAAATAATAGTAAATATTCCTATTTTAGTCGCTTTCATTTTAATATCTTTTTAGAATGACAATTGAATACCTAATTGATAAATCCTGGGTTGTGGCATATTACCACTATCCGTTCCGGCACCGATCTGGCTACTATTCTGACGGTATGTCATTACTTCTGGATCCATGCCCGAGTAGTTGGTAAAGGTCAGTAAATTCGTACCTGCAACGTATATACGTGCGCTTTTGAATCCTCCTATTTTATCACGCAGGCTTTGTGGTAGATTATACCCCACCTGAATATTTCGAAGTCTAAGAAAACCTGCGTTTTCCACAAAACGGTCAGAAAAGCGGTTATTAGCATTAAAATCAGTAGCAGTAGCTCGGGGAATTGAGTTACTCGTACCTGGCCCTGTCCATCTTTCCTGGGTTTCTACCAGCATGTTTCTACCGCCGCCTATTAAGTCTAAGCCATTTCTTCGTACTTGATTATAAACTTGAACGTCTCCAACCCCTTGAAATAAAAGGTTCAGGTCAAAGTTTTTATACATGAAATTGGCACTAAAACCATAATAGTAAGAGGGTATGGTCTTCCCAAGGTATGTGCGGTCATTGAAGTTGATAATTCCGTCAGGTTCACCACTAAACTGAGTTTCTACTCCCGGGCCATTTACATCAACAAAACGAACATCGCCTGGCCTTGGTCCTTGAGGAGAGTTGAAATCTTGATATCCACCGGTAAATACCGCATCTATCTCTTCTTGTGTTTGCCAGATTCCGTCAGTCTGGTAACCAAAGAAATATCCTATGGGCTTTCCTATAGCTGTCCTGTAAATATCACTGGATGTAAATTCTTCTAAACCCGGAGCCAGTTCAACAAGTCGATTTCTGACTGTAGTAATGTTCCCGGATATCTGCATAGTCAATCCATTATCAAATGTATTACTATACCCTAATTCCAATTCAATACCCCGATTGTTAACAGTACCCAAATTTACAGGGGTACTTTGAAATCCAGTGAGTGCAGGTAAGGGAAGTGAATATAGAAAGTCTTTAGTAGTTCTATCGTAAAAGGCTGCTAAGACATTGATTTTATTGTTGAACATTGACATGTCAAAACCTATGTCAATGGTTTCAACAGTCTCCCATCTTACATCTTCATTCACGAAATTGATGGGAACAGGTGCCTGTACGGTATTACTTCCCCCAAGAGCATAATCAGGTATGGTTGACACTCTGAATAGGTGAGGGAAACTGGAGGTATTTGAATTTCCCAATTGACCCCAGCCAGCTCTTAGCTTCAATTCGTTGATGAGACCTCCTGTATTAAAGAACTCTTCCTCACTTACGCGCCACGCGGCGGAGAACGAGGGAAAGGTACCCCATCTTCGATTATCAACTGGTGAAAAGTTGGAGGTTCCATCTCTTCGCACTGTGGCTGTCAACAGGTATTTTTCTTTAAGATTATAACTTAATCGACCGATATATCCCACAAAAGCACCCTGACCTGCACCAGCGGTAACAAAAGGAACGGATCTTCCTCCGCTTACTACCCGGTAAAAATCAGGGCTAGTGCTTATAAAATTATAATTTTCTACACCTATACTGCTGCCTCTACCACCCTGATATTCTAATCCAGCAAGAAGGTCAATAGAATGAGCTCCGAAGTTTTTTTTGTAGTTCAATGTGTTTGTGAAAACTTTGCTGACACTATGACCTCTATTATCAACAAATTCATTTAATGGTCTATTTAGACCCATTTCGGGAGCTAGATATTCTGGTCGCCATCTATCATCCTGAGTAGTTGAATAATCAACTGAAGCAACAGATCGGAAGGTCAGTCCTGTGACAATATCGATCTCACCATATATGCTCCCAAGCAGCCTGGTTTGTCTGTCAGTGTGGTACATTATTTCGTTAATTCCAACCTGGTTACCAATGGTTAAACCTGCCCGGTTAAGGTTTCCATCATATCCATAACGGTTCCCGGGTATAGGATTATTGGGGTCTTCATAAATACTGAAAAAAGGAGGCATCACCACTGCATTTTGCAAAAGGAAACCGTCTCCACCTCCATTCATACCTCTTTTAGTTTCCTGATATGACACTGTAAAGGTTTCACCAAATCTGACACGCTTATTGACCTTGAAATCAGCATTGGCTCTGAATGTATATCGGTCGAGCTCCCAATTACGAACGGTAGCTTCCTGATTAAAATAACCACCTGACACAAAATAGTTGTAATTATCGCCGCCTCCGGAGATGCTAATATTATGGTTCTGAATTGGTGCAGGTGTATTTAATGCCGCCTCTCGCCAGGCCAGTTCATTGCTTTGTTCTCTTAGCGGACTTCCGGGTACCAAATCAGGATGAAGAATTCGGAAACTGGCATCACCCGGTTGTAAGTTGTTTTGTGCATTTGCGTTGTCAAATGCCTCCTGAGTGAGGTTTAACCATTCTTCAGTTGAATTGTATTCATTAAATTTACGAATTTGCTGAACGCCGTAATAACTATCGAGACTTATCGTAGGCTTGCCAGGTTTGCCACGTTTAGTAGTTATAAGTACTACACCATTGGCTGCGCGCACGCCATAAACAGCAGACGCAGAGGCATCCTTAAGTACAGTTATGCTCTCGATGTCAGCAGGGTTTATGGTAGAAAGGGGATTAGTAATTTCATTTGAATTATTACCAACGGGCACGCCATCGATTACAAATAACGGTTGTGTATTACCAACAGTACCTACACCTCTAATCCTAATGGCTACCGGGGCACCGGGTGTTCCATCAACGGAAGTTACCTGAACCCCGGAAATCCTACCTTGGAGGGCCTGGTCAGCGGACGTCACTGGAAGCCGATTAATTTCCTGAGAGCTTACAGTTCCAATAGACTCAGTCATTAGTTTCCGGCTTTTTTCTCCGTATCCAATAACAACTACCTCTTGCAATGCTTGGATATCCGGTGTGAGAGAAACATTTATAACTGTTTTTGCACCCACCAATATTTCTTCGGAAGAGTACCCTATAAAACTAAATACAAGTATGCTGTTTTCATCTTGTACCGAAATATTAAAACTCCCGTCAGTATCAGTTGTCGTTCCGTTTGTTGTTCCTTTTTCCCGGATATTCACGCCTGGAATAGGCGAACCCTTCTCATCCTTCACTATACCCGACACCTGGAGGAGATTCGATCCCACGGGTGAATCCAACAAGGCTTCCGCTTCGGCAGTTGGCGGGTTTTTGAAAATTAAAATTCGGCCTTCAATTAATTTATAGGAAAGATCCAAAGGCGATAATAGTTTATTCAATACGTTTTCAAGTTTCTCCTGCTCAGCTCTCACCGAAACCACTTGCCGAAATTGGATCCTACGAGGACTATAGACGAATTTTACCGTCGCAATTTTCTCGACCTTATCCAACAATTGGCGTAGTTCAACCTGTTCTGCATTTACTGTAATCTCTATGTCCAACAAACCTTGACCACTCGCCGGACTTGCAAGCACCACCGAGCTCATGAGTGTTGAAATCAACATATGAACGGCTGTAATTTTCATAATAAATCGAATACTATCATACCATTGATGATATTGCTTTAATTTCATAAATTTGAATGTTTTGTTACTGGAAATATTTTAGCAAAACGTTTTGCTTATCTGGCAGGAGAAGCAAAACTGTGGAGGCCAGCACTTAATTGTTGCTGGCCTTTTTTTTAGGTAGAGTTTTTAATCATAGTTATTAATTTTGGTTTGGTTTATTTACATCCGTTTCCGGTGATGAGGATTCTCGACCCCTTCACCTCGTAATGAGCACCGATAGATTCACACACTATGGTAAGCATGTCGTGTAATTCTAACTTTGCAACGTCTCCCGTAAAGGAGCAATTCAACGCATCTTCCGTATCAATTATCACTTCTATTTGATAATACTCTGATACATGTTTAATGATTTCATTTAAGGGTGTGTCATTAAAAATAAAATCCCTTTCCCTGTTTTCAGTTATTAGCGGCTGGGGCTTATCGACAAGACCGGTCACCCATTGTTTATCTTCAAGGAAGTATTTAACCTTCTCATTTGGCATAAGGATGACACCATCCTGTATGCCGGAATTTTTCACATCGCGCTCATATGAAGTGTTGTCATAGACGCTGACCTTACCCGTTCGCACCATTACCTCAATACTTTTTGCTTCAGCGGGTGCCAATATTGAAAAGCTAGTACCCAGTACACTTGTTACAACGCTACCGCTATACACAAAAAAAGGTTTTTCAGGATTTTTGCGAACATCAAAAAAAGCTTCGCCTACCAAGTTTACCTCCCGCACTGCACCATCCCAGATCTTGTCGTAACTTAGCTTGGTACCTGGATTAAGTGCAGCAGTACTGCTATCAGGTAATAGTATTTGCTGAACAGATTTTCCGTCATTAAAAACCACCATCTTTCCATCTGCGTGCTGTCGGCCTTCACTGGTGAAAGTAATTTCGTTTTGTTTATCTGTATAAAAGAAATAGCCAGCCAATAGAAAAATCGAAACTGAAGCGGCCACTTTCCATGCTACAGACACACGGAACGCTACAACTTTATTCCTGTTCATCTGGGCTACGATCCTTTTGAGAATTTTTAACCGTTCTTCATCCAATTTTTCGGGCTCTAATGCCAGTTTGGTATCAGCGATATCTTTAAACCATTGATCAACCTCCCTGGCTTCTTCTGCCGTACATTGGCCGGCAGTATATTTGTTTAACAAGTCTTGAAATTGATCTTTATTCATAAAATCGAGGCAATGGTCTATTTATATCGACCGGTTTGATGTAAAGACTCCCAACTCCCGAAAAATCCTCAATCAGAAAAAAATAATTTTCTGTGAGGCACAATTAAGGGTGTAGTCAGACAATCGAGACCAAAAATTGCCTAATCGAGATTCTAATAATTGCCTTATAATGAGAATGGTCTACTGTGTAAATAGCAACACAACCAACATAAACTCCTTTAAATAACACCGAATGAATTTTAATGACTTAGTAAGATGGTATCCTACTGTTTTCTCGGAGAGATTGAGATGGCTGGAAATTTTTTCGAGTGGCCAGTTTTCGAAGCGGTTCAGCTTAAAAACAATCTGCGTTTTTTCTGGTAAATAAGCAAGGCCTTTGTTTATAGCTTCTTGTAAATCATTAAATTTAATGTCCTCACTAAGAGAATCGAATTTCCTGTTAACAAATGCCTGATAGTGCTCCGTATATTTGTTAAAACGGATGCCGGATTTTATATGATCAATAACCGAATTTTTAATCGCGATAAACAGGTAGTTTTCAAGATCACTGACTATTAGATGGCCTCTATTTTCCCACAACTTTAGAAAAAGATTCTGGGTTAACTCTTCTGCAATTGCCTTGCTTCGAACACGCTGATAAGCGATCGTGTACGTCTTTTGCCAAAACGCATCATATATTTTCACGAACGCATCTTCCTCGCCATTTTGCAGATCGCTCATCCATT
>JBBRKB010000174.1:0-7725 GCA_038218385.1 Cytophagales bacterium
CTGCGCTGTAACCGGTCAAGCATCAGTTTACTGGTGGAGCAACGTGTGCTATGCTTAAAAAGCATTACCACATTATCTTCCGATTCCTTTATCATATCCTCAAATTGCTCCAAACTCTTTAACTCTTTCCACTGTATCATAGCAATTAACAATTTCTTTTTCTACTCATACCAAAGCCCTTGTTCGCCTTTGTCATAACGGGGTTTCCTTTCTTTCTCTTTTACATTAGGCGGCAGGTTCTCACTTTTCCTGAAATGCTTTGCCCACCACAGTTTAACATTTGTTAAGAAACTTCGTTCATCCGAAACATTATTCTTATTGGTTTTTACAAACTGAGCATCTGGATGAAGGTTCCTGTTATGCTTCTCAAAAAGTTCAAACTTTTTCATCTTGATGTTGCCCTGGTAATCGGTGGCCTTCCCAAATGCCTTACCAGGCTCACGCACATTCAAAGCTTCTTTTGCGCTACTCGGATTATGAATGTAGTTATATTGACGAACCTTCACGTGCAGATCATTGACCCGATACGTGTTCTTATTCGGCCTCGCCTTTAGAATAGCTTCATCGGCCTGATTAGGATTCTTTAAATAATTCCTTTTAAACCGTTTCAAGCGAATGGCTCCCGTAAACTCTTCTCCTTGATCCACCATACTGGGGTTGGCTTCAAACAGAAGTTGGCCTCCAGGATATGACGATGCCCGTTGGGTCTCATTTGATGGTGGCCGCACCGGAATAGGGGTCTCGTTGTTATTCCAAAGTTTACCACTCACACTTCCTCCTCCCTTTTGGGGCTTATGTGCTTTTATGTTTCCCTGAAACCTTCCTGCACGTTGGGTCTCACTGGAAGGAGGATTTACAGGAATAGGTGTTTGATTATTGTTCCACAACTTTCCACTTACACTTCCTCCTCCTTTATCAGGACGGTGCCCTTTTATATTTCCCTGAAATCTTCCTGCTCGCTGCGTATCACCAGACGGTGGCCTTACGGGTATAGGTGTTCCATTGTTATTCCAGCGCTTACCGCTTACGCTTCCTCCACCTTTTAGAGGTTTATGCGCCTTTATGTTTCCTGTGTAGTCTGCACCTTGTGGCCCCATGGAAGGCCTTGCCTCAAAAAGACGAAGCTTACCTCTATAATTTCCTATTCCTTGTGCACCTCGCCCTGGAGCACGAACGGGAATGGGTGCTGTGCCTGTTCGTTTCTCTCCAGGTTCTGTTGCCGATCCGGTACGTCCCTTTCTCACGTTTCCATGATACCGTCCATCTCCGAAACGTGGTTTGGGCGCGTTGCCCTCTCCCGGTATTCGGCTTCCACCTGTATTGACATTTGACCTAAAGTTTCGGCCTCTTACTTTTCTGCCCGCAACATCACCCTTCCAGGCACGCTCGGTAGTTCGTGTGGCAGATTGTGGGCCACGCCTTGATGCTTGAGCCGGTTTATCCCCAATTCTTTTTCGTCCGCGATAGGGATTGCCTTGTGGAATTACTCCCGGGCGCGGGGTTTCATAATTCTTTTTCAAAAGCGGTCGTCCTGCCAGGTCCTTTGTCTTCGCCTGATCCCCTTGCTTTCTTCTTCCCCGTGAAAAACGGGCCATGGGATTGATGCTTTTACGCGCTATGTAAGCCTTTGATGCAGATCGTACCTGAACCTTTTTGCTATTTCCTCCTGCATCGGCAGGATTGCGTTGTAACTTTCTTAGTCGGGCAAGTTGTTTCCTGTTGGATGTGGGGTGTTGGGTAGTCCGCGGTTTTGACCGTACTCCATCGCGTCTAAACTGGGGAAAGACATTGCTGACGCGACCCGTTGCTGATCTCACATTTACACGACCACCAGGCCCAGTGTAAGCACGTTGATTATCACGAGGCTGTGACCGATAACTAGAACCTATCGGTTGGCCTACCTTGTCGCTGTCCCTGTTTTTATATCGAGCCTTGGCAGCCTTAGGTTGCTGATACGGAATGACTGCACGTCCTGCGGATGATTGGTTCTTCGTTCTGACGCGTCTACCAGCGGGATCCTTTGTTACTGCGCGGTCCCCCTGGCGATCACGGCTTTTAAATCTTGACTCACGAATTTTATCCCGGTTCTTCACCGGACGATCACCATTATTGGTTTGGGAAAATGCAGGCAATGACAGGAGCAATACAATCCCTAGTAATGGAATTGTTTTCCAAAAAAGCGCTAAAAAATATGGTTTACTGCCAGCCTTTATCAAGTTCAAAAAATGATGCTTTGGAACCCGCTAAGATAATTAAAAATTTAGCAACTCGTCAATTTTGGCTGCCAGCCGGCTTTTAGGCAAAAAGTTGCGCTCCAGGGTTGGGGCAAACGGTATGGGCGTATCCAAACCGGCCTCCCGCATAACGGGTGCATCCAGGTGCGAAAAGCAATGTTCCGATATCCAGGCGGCAATTTCTGCACCTACACCCCCTACCAATGTACCTTCATGAAAGATCAAAACCCTCCCTGTCTTCTTCACCGATACCTCCACCGTATGCTGATCCCATGGTAGTAACGATCGCAAGTCAATCAGATCAACAGAAATATCTCTTGCGTCAATCACTTCACATGCCCAATGTACGCCCATGCCATAGGTGATAATTGAAATATCCGAACCCTCGCGAACAACACTAGCCTTCCCAATCTCAACCGTATAGTAATCATCAGGAATCATGGCCTTGACGGAGCGGTACATAAATTTATGTTCGAAAAACATGACGGGATTCGGATCTTCAAAGGCCGCACACAAAAGTCCTTTGGCATCATGCGGATTGGAAGGATAAACAATTTTTAATCCGGGGGTATGTAAAAACCACGCTTCGTTGCTTTGCGAATGAAATGGACCCGCTGCAGTACCCGCACCAGTAGGCATCCGGATAACAACATCGGCATTTTGCCCCCAACGCCAATGCGTTTTCGCGAGGTTGTTCACAATTTGATTGAACCCTTCCGTCACAAAATCTGCAAACTGCATTTCAACCATCGCCTTCATTCCTTTTATAGAAAGACCAAGGGCAGTGCCCACAATGGCAGATTCACAAATAGGTGTGTTACGCACGCGATCCTTCCCAAATTTCTCTACGAAACCTTCCGTGATTTTAAAAACACCGCCGTATTCGGCAATATCTTGACCCATCAATACCAGTTCAGGAAAGCGCTCCATGCTTTGGCGTATTCCATCTGAGATGGCATCGATAAAACGTTTTTCGGTTTTTGACGATGTTGTTGGGTTTACTACTTCCTGTGTGAAGGGTGCATAAACGTCTTGTAATTCTAATAATGTATCAGCCACTGGATGCGTTTCATCAAAAGCAATGGATAAGCCTTTATCTATTTCATTTTTTAATTCAGCACGCGTTTTTACTTTGAATGCTTCATCAATCACATGTAATTCCATCAGGTATTGCTCAAACGCATGTACCGGATCTTTCACAGCCCACGCCTCCAACAATTCTTTTGGGACATACTTGGTGCCGGAAGCTTCTTCATGGCCACGCATTCGAAACGTCATACATTCCAACAACACAGGCCTAGGGTTCTCTCGAATACTTTGGGCTAATTCGTTTACTTTATTAAATACATCCAACACATTATTTCCATCTACTTGCACACCCTCAATGCCGTAGCCAATGGCTTTGTCAATAAAATTTTTACACCTGAATTGTTCAGCACTTGGTGTAGAAAGTCCGTAGCCATTATTCTCAATGAGAAAAATTACAGGCAAGTCCCACACAGCAGCAACATTGATGGCTTCATGAAAGTCTCCTTCGCTTGTACCTCCATCGCCATTAAAAACAACCGTTACTTTTTTTTCATCTTTTAATGTATGAGCCAATGCAATTCCGTTGGCAACACCATTCTGTGGGCCAAGGTGGGAGATCATTCCTACGAGGTGATGTTCGTTTGAGCCAAAATGAAATGACCGATCTCTTCCTTTTGTATAGCCTAGCAAGGTTCCCTGCCACTGTGCAAATAACCTTTCCAATGGCAATTGCCTGCTGGTGAACACACCCAAATTTCGATGCATAGGAAGTATGTATTCATCCGGATCAAGGGCTTCAGCCACGCCTACAGCAATTGCTTCTTGTCCAATTCCACTAAACCATTTACTTATTTTGTTTTGACGTAACAAGATCAACATCTTATCCTCAATCAGGCGCGGCAGCAACAAGGCTTTGTAGAGCTGTCTTAATTTTTCATCAGAAAGATTTTTTCGATCGAATGGCATATCTTAAAAAGTAATGCAATGTCGTTGACTCAAGCTTCTTTGTTATGGCCTCACCTCAGTCTTGCTTACCGGCAGGCAGGCCTCTCCAAAAGCGAGGAAGAAAATGGAGTTTAAGTTCAATGACATTGAAAAGTAATGGGTTAAATGTAGGCGAATAAGAAACGATTTTCATGAAACATAAAAAAATAATAAATAGGGATGATCAAGTCCTTCTTCTTACTTTTGAAAATTATGATTCAGTTTGAAGAATTTACACTCAACAACGGCCTGCGGGTGATTGTGCATGAAGATCCTACCGTGCAGATAGCCGTAATGAATATTTTGTATGATGTGGGCTCGCGTGATGAAGTAGCCAGTAAGACCGGCTTTGCTCACCTGTTTGAACACCTTATGTTTGGTGGCTCTGTTAATATCCCAAATTATGATGAGCCCCTTCAAAAAGCAGGTGGTGAAAATAACGCCTTCACCAATACTGATATTACCAATTACTACTTGACTGTTCCGGCTAATAATATTGAAACCGGCTTTTGGCTGGAGAGCGATCGCATGTTAAGCCTTTCCTTCGATCCTGAAGTATTGGAAGTACAACGAAAGGTAGTCATTGAAGAATTCAAACAACGGTACCTTAATCAACCGTATGGTGATGTCTTGTTGAAACTAAGACCACTCGCTTATAAAGTCCATCCGTATCAATGGGCTACCATCGGAAAAGAAATCAGCCACATAGAAAATGCAACGCTTGATGATGTGAAAGAATTTTTCTTTCAATACTATGTGCCCAACAATGCGGTACTTGTTGTAGCCGGAAATGTAACAACAGAACAAGTAAAACAATTATCTGAAAAATGGTTTGGTCCCATTCCGGCAGGCAACCTTCCACCGAGAATTCTTCCTTCTGAACCTTTGCAAACAGAAAAGAGAACCGAGACTATTGAAGCCAAGGTTCCCGCAAATGCCCTTTATAAAACGTACCACATGAAAGGCCGCTTTCATGAAGACTTTTATGCTTCCGATTTATTGTCTGACATTATGGGACGCGGACCATCCAGCCGGCTGTACAATGAACTCGTAAAAGAAAAAGAAATATTCACTTCCATATCGGCACACACTATGGGAACAATTGACCCCGGGCTCATCATTATCAGCGGCCGGTTGAAAGAAGGCATCGAACCTATAGAAGGTGAAGAAGAAGTTGACAAGGTAATTCACAACATTCTTGAACTGGGGGTACATGCGCATGAGTTGGACAAGGTAAAAGCTCAAGCTGAATCTACGATAGAGTTTGGTGAAGTGGAAGTGATGAACCGCGCCATGAACCTTGCCTTTTCAAAACTTTCCGGCGATGCATCGTTGGTAAACAAAGAAGGGGAGAAATTAAAAGCGGTCACACTACTTGATATCAATAGAGTGGCCAGGGAAATTTTCAGCGAATCGAATGCAAGTACAATATATTACAAAGCTGTAAACTAATTATGAAGGTACGTGTAGGGATGGGGTTTGATGTGCACGGGCTGGAGAAAGGCCGTGATTTTTTTTTAGGCGGAATCCAATTACCTGATGCAACACATGGTGCCGTTGGCCATTCCGATGCAGATGTACTCATTCACGCCCTTTGTGATGCACTGCTAGGCGCAGCAGGACTTGGCGACATTGGTTTTCATTTTTCCAACACAGACGCCCGATGGAAAGGCATGGACAGTAAATACTTTTTAAAAGAAGTTACGCGCATGCTCAAAGAAAAGGGATGGTCTATCGGCAATGTGGATTGCACCATTTGCCTTGAGAATCCAAAAATAAATCCACATGTACCGGCCATGAAGCAAGCGTTGGCTCCTTTAATGAATATTGAAGAAGGTGATGTGTCCATTAAAGCAACAACGAATGAAACATTGGGTTACGTTGGGCGCGAAGAAGGTGTATGTGCATACGCGGTAGCACTCATTGCAATGACGAATTAGCAAATGACAAGTGACGAATCCAATACTCTAAATTCGATCAACTATAATTTAGTTAGACCATTTTGTCATCACTGTGGAGCCTTGAAGTTTACCATTCCGATAGGTTTCAGATTTTAATATAGCAACTTTAGGAGCGAGCCATTCGATGGCTGAAAAATTTAATGTCATGCCAATGCCCATTTTTGTTTTGATGGTGGAGTTGCTTGTGATCTTATAACATTCATAGGTGCCTGCTGGTGTTGTCACCGATTCTTTGCCCACTACTTTACGATCCTTTATCACAACATCCATTGTCATGGGAATAGGGGAATTGGTGGTGGTGATGGTGATGGAACCATCTTTCAACGACTGGCCAACCGAAAGACTATTGGGTATCTCCAGGTTTTCTGCCTGCATTTCAAACTCATAATTACCGAGCGCTTTCATCTGATCTTCGTTGATAAAGTTACGCATGTCAATAACCATTATTCCATCCTGACACGAAAAATCAAGATCGCCCTGCATAAGTTCTTTTCCCTTTTCATCCTGCATCAACGAGTGCACCTTAGCTTTAAAACCATTTGACAGAGTTTCATAGCTGGTGACTTTCTGATGGTTTTTGCCTGTGAGTTTTCCTTTGGCGTTATAGCTTTCCATTTCCCATTCACTGCCTTCCTTCAACTGATAGAATTCGTTGCACTGAGCAAAGACGTGAAAGGTGCCGATCTGAAGTATGAAAATAAAAATAAGGTTACGCATAGTAGTGGGGTTTTTAATTTATTTTTTTAAAGATAATAAATAAAATACAGTCTTCATCCCCGCAAAATGATCCGCGTGTGCGCCAAATAGAGGAGAAGCCAGAGTGAAATTTCCTGTTTGATAGATTTCCAGTTCCCTTTATCAAGACTGTGCCTTCGCATTTTTTCTGAAAGCAAATCCATTCGCAACACAAGTTTGAAATACTCCCCAACGAGGGTAGGCTCTTTCAGTCCCACTTTAATATGCTGCAAGTCGGGCAAGATGATTACCATCTTATGCTTTCCGGCAAATGCACCGCCTGGTTTGTTGCTAAGCAGAATAACAAGCCTGCATTGATATAACATGCTACACTTTTTTTTAAACTCACATTGTAAGCGTGGAAGCTATTGCCTTTACAAAACAAAAACATTGAATAATGAAGCAAATGACAGCGATTTTAACTGTATCCCTACGCATGAAAAGTCTTTTGTTATTGTTTTTGAGTGGACACTGTTTTTCAGTTACCAATCCTTATCGCACAAATAAGCACACCGCACCAATTAAACTCCCATAGGTTCAGCAGAAACTACCGATGCCTCAGTTCAATAGGGGCTTAAAACGAACCCCCGCCAGGAAAGTGATTTACTTCGTGGCGGGGGTTTGGTTTGTGGCGAGGCTGCGTTTAAGCCTTATATGTTTGGTGGCTGGGCGGTTCACTCAGTCCTCAAATTATTTTGAGTACACAACCGTAATTCCTTCTGTTTTACTCATAAACCCTTGGTCTCCGTTGCTTGTATATAAGTAAATATTCAAATTCATTT
>JBBRKB010000175.1:0-7711 GCA_038218385.1 Cytophagales bacterium
ACTTCTGCCTTCAATTCCTTTTTTGATTGGGCAAAAACCGTTGTCCCCATCAACACTAAAACAATTATTGTAAGTCTCATATCGTTTAATTTTCAGTTCGCAAAGAAACACATTTTAATGGTTAAGGAATTCAATCTCCTAAAATTATTCAGGGTATTTTAGCGCCTTTTTGGATAAAAAACGGCTCCAAATCACTCCTTTTGCAAAATCTCATTACTTTTAATCAATGACAAAATCAATAGCTGTCTTCTTCTTATGTATGGGCTTCCTCGCCAGCCAGGCGCAAGATTGCGATTTAAAAAAAGATAGCAACGGCATAAAAGTATATGCCTGCTTTCAAGACACATCGAAATACAAACTATTGAAGGCTGAGTTTACCCTAGAAAATACCACGATAGATCAGTTGGTCACCTTTCTGTTGGATGCAGAGAACTACCTCACCTGGCAATATAATATGGAGGAAGTGAAGGTGGTGAAAACCCTTGGGGAAAATTCCTTTATTTATCGCTCCGTCACCGATGCCCCCTGGCCTGTAACCGATCGTGAAATGATTATTCAATTTGATGCCACCAAAAACGAGGTGACTCATAGGCTAGATATTCACGTACATACTGTTCCCTTCAACTATCCGAAGAACAATAAGCTGGTGAGGATTCCGTATTCAGATGCCAAATGGGTGGTCACTGTGGACGGCAACAACCTGAAAGTTCTTTACTCGCTCAACATTGACCCGGGAGGAAGCATACCCGCATGGCTTGTTAACATTGCTATTGCTGAAGGGCCATTTGAATCTTTTAGCAAACTGAAAAAACAGCTGGAAAAAAGGAATTAGGTATAGTGAAATTTCGAATGATGAATCCATCTCGTTTATCTGAAAATCTAAAATGATAAAATAATTTTTTATGAAAAAAAATATTCATGTTAACGATCTGTTTTGTGATGCTTTCAATGGGCTTCAAGCATTTTCAATGCAAATAAAAAATAGCGAGTCGTAGATAATCAAGAAAGATCACGGGGAAGAAAACGACATGTCTAAAAAAAATCAGCAAAAGAAAGAACCTAATCCAAAAAGCACGTCACGCAATTTCAAATGGGTCATTATTCCATTAGGCCTTGTCATTGGCGTGATTCTTTATTTCACTCTTTTTCATGAGGAAGCAACTAAGCCTTCAGAAATAAAATCTCCACCCAACGCAACCTTTGTGGGTAGCGAAAACTGTCAGAGTTGTCATGCCACACAACATGACCAATGGCTCCACTCACATCATTCAAAAGCCATTGAACCGGTCAACGATTCAACGATGCTCGGGAATTTTAACGATGTAAAATTTTTATACAATAAAATTGAAAGCCGGTTTTATAAAAAAGAAAATAATTTCTACGTGCAAACTGACGGCCCTGATGGAAATCTTACGGAGTTCAAAATAAAGTATACGTTTGGTGTTTATCCGCTACAGCAATACTTGGTTGAGTTTCCCGGAGGACGTATGCAAGCGTTACCTTTTGCGTGGGACAGTCGCGCGAAAGACGTAGGTGGCCAACGCTGGTACCACATGTATCCTCAGGAACGAATAGATTTTAGAGATCAGCTTCACTGGACCAAAGCCTATCAGAACTGGAACATGATGTGTGCTGAATGCCACTCTACTGCCCTGCGTAAAAATTGGAACCCTGAAACCAATTCGTATGCAACCACCTATAAAGAATTAAGTGTTGGTTGTGAGTCATGCCACGGGCCTGCTTCCAATCACATGATCTGGACTGCTGAAAAAAATACGGAGTACAAAAAAAATAATCTTAAAGGATTTTCCTTCACCCTCGTCAATGACTGGGCGAGCGCCTGGAAATTTGATACGGACTCAACCCCCATTGCCCATAGGGTAACACCACAATCAAATAAGGCAGTGGAAAATGTTTGTGCTGCATGCCATGCGCGAAGCAGTCAACTGAGTGATGGCTGGAATAATTCTCCAGGTGTTGATTTTCTTGAACATCATCGACCGACCATGGTTACAGAGCCTTTGTTCTGGCCAACGGGAGAGCAACGTGATGAGGTATATGTATGGAATTCATTTCAAGCCAGCAAGATGTACAACAACGGTGTGACATGCATGGACTGTCACAATGCACACACAGGGAAATTATTGGCGATGGATAATGCACTCTGCCTTCGTTGTCACAATGCATCCGTGTTTGATACACCCAAGCATTCTTTCCATCCAAAAGAATCGGAAGGTGGAAAATGTGTGAACTGTCACATGTCTTCATCTACCTATATGGAAGTAGACGATAGACGAGATCATAGTTTTCAAATTCCGCGGCCCGATGTAAGTGAAGCAACCGGAAGTCCAAACGCATGCATGAGTTGTCATACCAATAAAAGCAATGTGTGGGCGCAGTCCGCTATGGATAAATGGTATGGAAAAAAATGGCGAGACCGTCCCACATGGGCTTTGGATTTTCACGAAGCATTCTCCGGAAACCCAATGGCAACACCGGCTTTGATGAAGTTGGCTACAACTTATACATTGCCCGACATGGTAAGAGCAAGTTCGCTATCGCTGATCAACCGATCGGTACGACCTGAAGTCATTGACATTGCTCAAGTACTCATGCATGATTCATCTGCACTTGTAAGAAGTGAAGCCATCAAATTGCTGGAGACGTTAAATGAAAATGATCGCTGGCGTTTAGTTAGTCCGTTACTGAATGATCCGGTGAAGATGGTGCGCATTGAAGCTGCCAATACATTGGCTGATGTACCACAGAACATAATGGGAAATACTATTCAGCGATTCAACAAAGCGGTGAGTGAGTATGAACAATCGCTGTTACTCAACAGCGACTTTCCAGCTAATGCATCGCAGTTGGGTATTTTGTATGTACGCCTCAGAAAGGTTGATGAAGCAAAACACTGGCTGAGCTTTTCAATTAAACTGGATAGTCAGTTTGAAGCCGGCTACTTAAACCTTGCCGATTTATACCGGCAATTAAATGATGATGCAGCCGCTCGTGAAACACTTTATCGCGGCCTGAATATTTTACCCAATGGTGCCAACTTACATTACTCCTTGTGCCTCACCAATGTGCGCCTTGGAAATATTGAAGAAGCGTTGAAAAATATTAGGAAAGCGATGCAACTGGATCCTGCCAACAATCAGTTTGCTTATGTCTACGCCATTGCACTTCATGACAAAGTGAATCCACAACAAGGTATTGACGCTCTCAAGAAAATAGTAGAGAAGCAACCCAACGATGCAGACCTTCTTAGAACCATGATTGGGTGGCAGCTCGAAATGCGAAACTATGAGCAAGCGAAAAAATACATCAGGAAATATGCTGTTCTCTATCCAAAAGATCCCATACTCAACCAATGGAACCAGATGCTGCCCTAGTTTTATAAAAATAACCCCATCCGTGACAAGTGCCACATAATCACGTTGCATTTCTATTAATTTTTGTAGCCTAGAAAGTTTGAAATTCTTTAAAATTTGAATCAGAACTTTCTATTCTATTGAGCGGTTTATAAACTGATTTATACATATGGAAATATTAACCAAACCTTGGCCGTGGTATGTTGCTGGCCCTATCATCGGACTCATGGTTCCCCTCCTGCTTATTATTGGCAATAAAGCATTTGGCATTTCTTCCTCACTCCGGCACATTTGCGCTGCATGTATCCCTGCAAATATTTCGTTCTTTACATACGACTGGAAAAAAGAAGCGTGGAATCTTTTCCTGGTTGGTGGTATCTTGATAGGTGGGATCATCTCCGCCTACTACCTGGGCTCAACAGAACCCGTTGTTGTAAATGAAAATCTAAGAGCCGAATTGCAAACCTATGGCGTAACCGATATTAGTTCTTTGATGCCAGTCGAGTTATTCAATTTTAATAGCCTGCTTACTTTAAGAGGATTTATTCTTATTGTGGTGGGTGGCTTTTTTGTCGGGTTTGGTACACGCTATGCAGGTGGATGTACCTCCGGCCATGCCATCATGGGCATCTCCAATCTGCAAGTGCCTTCTATCATTGCCACATGTTCGTTTATGATTGGTGGCATAGTGATGGCTAATTTTATTCTTCCTTACATCTTAAGTTTATAAAAATGACCGCGACAAAAGATATGGCTTCACATTTCAAACCCCTGGAAGATACCGATTTTGAAGTACGCTCGTTGGACAGTGTTTGTTTAAATGAATCACACCTTGTTCATCCGTGGTGGTACAATTTCAAATATTTGATTACGGGTATTGCCTTTGGTATTATCCTGGTGAAGTCAGAAGTGATTTCCTGGTTTCGAATACAAGAGATGTTTCGGTTTCAATCATTCCATATGTATGGTGTAATTGGATCCGCAGTTATTGTTGGTATGCTTTCCATTTTCATTATCAAAAAGTTTAACATTAAAACCATCTATGGTGAACCCATTGATTTAAGTGCGAAGAAATTCAACAAAGGAAATATTTATGGCGGATTGATTTTTGGGTTTGGTTGGGCGCTAACAGGTGCTTGTCCCGGTCCTTTGTTTGCGCAGATTGGAACTGGTGCTTTAGTGGTCAGCGTAAGCCTTTTGAGTGCCATCGCCGGAACATGGATGTATGGATACCTTCGCGATAAGCTTCCGCATTAATGTAAAAAAATTATGAGTACAATTCACATAAAAAATATGGTTTGCAACCGCTGCATACTGGTAGTGAAACAAGAGCTTGAAAAATCAAAGATAACGGGTCTTATGCCAACCGATTTAAAAAAGTCGCGCGCGATCGCAAGAAGCCCTCTTGATACTGTAGGTAAAAATCAGATTGACCGAACCAACGCATCTACCACTTTCTGAATAGATTCCCTGACATCATCTTGAATGACACCGTCTTTTATTTTTGCGCGGATAAATGGAATCAACACATTTCCTCCTTCAACCACTTTAGTGGAAAGTGCCGAAAGAACATGTCGCATGGATTCGTGTGCTCGTTCACCTGAAAGTGAAGCGGTGATGTAGGCCACATGCTTATCGGAAAATTCACCTGAGCCCACCATCCAGTCGAGTGCGTTCTTCAATGAACCTGGCATCCCATAAGCATATTCAGGAAAACAGATAATCACACCATCCGCATCTTGTACCTGCTTCCTCAACTGCGACACATATACATTCTCCTCCTCACTTCCATCAAACTGAGGCAATTTATCAAGTCCCGTATAAATGGTATACGTCACATCATCCCCAACCATTTTTTCAATAGCCTTTACAATAATGGAATTAGAAGCATTGTCCCGAAGGCTTCCCGAAATTCCTAAAATTTTCTTTTTCTGCATACGATACCATACGGACTATGGACAAACAAGTTGAATTTTCCCACTAAAAGATTCGGAAAGTTAGATACCGATTGGTATCTTCGTGTATGCGTAACCCCGATTTGACAAAAGAAAAGATTTTGGTAAAGGCCGGTATCCTTTTTAACACCCAAGGCTATAAGTCCACATCCATAAGTGAAATCACTGAGGCCACCGGCTTTACAAAGGGCGCCATTTACAGACATTTCGAAAGCAAAGACAAACTAGAACAAGAAACGCTCTACCATCTTTCGTCCATTATGTTTGAGAAAGTACGCACCATTATTAAAGAACAAGAAACAGCAAGTGAAAAGCTTCACGCCCTCTTTCAATTTTTCAGCACCTATGTCACCAATCCTCCAATAAAGGGTGGATGTCCTCTTCTCAATGCGTCCATTGAAGCAGATGATACAAATCCTGTTTTACGAAAAGGTGCGTTACGCATTTTGAATGTGCTTCACGAATCGCTTGTCACTGTGATGGAGAATGGCATCAAGTATAAACAGTTTAAAGCAGGAATTGACGTTGCGTATTACGCCACCCTCTTTATTGCGTCACTTGAAGGCGCCATCATGATGAGTAAACTACGCGGAAACGATGATGACATCAAACGTGTAGTCAGGCATTTAGAAAGTGTAGTGACAGAACTGGAGCGATAATTTTTTAATCTATTAGATACCGAGTGGTATCACAAATACATTTAACATGAAAAAAATAACCTTCTACTTAATCGGACTTTGGCTTAATGTGTTAGCCATTGTTTCACCCAAGCGCGCAGGAAAGAAAGCCTTCTACTTATTTTGTTATCCTTCTCGGATTCCATTGAATGACAATCATCTCGAATTTTTAAACCAAGCAAAATTCGAAACCTTTCAAACGGGCACCAACACTATTCAAACCTACCGATGGGGAAACGGTTCGAAGAAAATTCTTTTTCTTCACGGATGGAGAAGCCACGCTTTTCGGTGGAAAAAATACATTGAATCATTTTCACCTGACACGTTTACGCTTTATGCATTGGATGCACCCGGACATGGTCTGTCAACAGGAAAGTATTTTAACATTCAATATTATAGTGAAGTGATAGAACAATTCGTAAAACATGTGGGCGGTGTTGATACCCTTGTCAGTCATTCCATTGGTGGGTTCTCAAGTTTATATGCATTGCATAGAGTACCTACATTACGCGTAAACAATCTCATCATTATGGGGACACCAGGACAAGCAAAGGAGTTTGTCGGTTTCTATAAAAAATCACTTAGCTTATCTGACCGCACGATACAGTTGATGACAGACTATTTTAAAAAGAAAATTGGTTTTGACCCATCCTATTTTTCCGCACCAGACTTTGCCAAATCACTCACCCTTCGCGGACTCATCATCCATGACGAAGAAGATAAAGAAGCACTCGTTCACAACGCTATCGATATTCACAATGCCTGGCCGTCTTCATCTTTAATCATTACCAAAGGACTTGGTCATAATTTAAGATCAGAAGAAGTAATTGGGTATGTGCAGAATTTTTTGGAGGAGAGTGAAAATAACGTGTCGAATGAAGAACTATCGGTTCAGAGCGATGAGCGGCACTCTTCCTTGTAGGTGTGATTGATTGTGGGGTTTGGACCGTTCAAAACTGACAAATTTGAGCTTGTTATTACTGTAGCTTTCTATAAATTTGAATAAAGTATAGTATGCCTAAGCTTTATGAGTATTTCGGACTGGTGATTCTGTTTTATTCGCATGAACATGAACCTATTCATGTTCATTGTAAATTTCAGGGCAAGGAAAGTAAAGCAGAGATTATTTTTGAGAATGGTGAGTTAGTTGAAGTACGTATATTAAAAGTAAAGGGAAAAGCACCTCTTGACTTAGCGAATATGAGGAAGTTCAAGAAATTAGTGGAGGTATACCATGATGACATTATAAAAAAATGGGTTGACTTTTTTGTTTATAACAAAGTGATTGTATCTGAGAAAATAACTAAAAAACTATAATATGGTTATCGGGATAGAAAAAGCAGAGTACGTTAATGGCTATAAAATCCACATTCAATTCTCTGATGGGGTGGAGCAAACTGTTGATTTTGAAAATTTTTTAAAGGAGGCTAAAAACCCCATGACAAAGAAATATCTGAATAAAAAACTCTTTCGCGCATTTTCAATTGAACATGGTGATATGATGTGGAACGATTTTGAAATGTGCTTTCCAATATGGGACCTGCATGAAGGTAAAATTTGATCGGAGTAAGCAATCTTTCCCAGGCAAGGTCAAAATTTAATTTGCCATTCATTAATCATTTATGACCTTATCATTCTGATGAAGCGAATCGTGAGTCTTTATCACTATCAAAAGAATTGATCATAACTAAGATAGAGAAGTTTT
>JBBRKB010000176.1:0-7695 GCA_038218385.1 Cytophagales bacterium
GAAGAATTATAATCTCAAATTAATATCTATGAATACATTTCATTTTAAGGGCATCTCTAAAAACCTCCGAAATCCTTCTCCCATCGGAGAAGGGTAGGGATGAGGCCCATATAAAACAGTTTTTAGAGATGCCCTTAATAGTTAACACATCGCTAAAATTAAAATCATACAAATTTTATCTTTTCAACTTCGATGATGTCAATTTATGCAAGATGAAGTTTTAATCTAAAACTCCCTGTTAAATCCATATGATGACAAACTACAATCTCATGGAAGTTATTTTGAAATGGAACTTGATTGGGTCGGAACAAAAAGTAACATTAAAGCAGCTCGCTATGGCGATGACAATGTAATCCTGGTAACACCGATTACCATGCCCGACAATGCTTTTCTTCTGGTACTCGGAGCCATTATACTCTGGAATAAACTAGGTGCGATGATCTCCAAAAAAGATTTTCTGAATGTCGAACCTGGTAATAAGAATTAACTGTAAGGGCTATCGGTGAACATTCGATGATGCCATTTATAATTCTGAAAATCACATGTTGGAATTAGCTTCGGTTGACCTGATTTCACTTTATGTGGCGGAGTGCAATTACCTTGCTGAGATAGCAGCGTTTTTAGGTAAAGATGAAGATGCCAAAGAATTGAAAGCAAGGTCTGAAATGTATGAGAAGAAATTCCAAGAACTATGGGATGATAAGACGGGAATTTTCAGAGACAAATATCTGGAATCCTTCTTCGATGTCAGAATAATTCGGCTATGGTTGCCATGGGTAAAAACATCTTTCCACTATCGGGTAGAGCGACAAAACCAAACGCCTGGTAAAATTTAAATGCGTTGTCGTCTATGGGGTCTACAACAATTGCCATCGATCCAACGATTGAAGATGTGTCCAAACTCCTTTTCAGGGCATCAACTAATAGCATCTCTCCATTTCCTTTTCCCTGGTACTTCTGATCAACTGCCAGCCTCCCTAAAAGTGTACACGGTAGATCCTTGTATGATGGAGGTAACTTTTTCTGTATAGCGTCCGTCAAAATGCTACGGGGTATAGACGCACTCGACAATGTATAGTATCCCTTCACATTATTATTTTTATCAGCTAGAATAAAGCACGATGAAAGCTTTCTTTTTACGTCTTGTTTTGCCTGGGTGTGTAGGTAATTATCGAGCAAGACTACACCGCATTGAAAATGCCCTTTCTTATGTGAAGAATTTAAAGGAACGGTTTGGAAATGCATCGCGTGGGATGGCCTATTTAGATATTGTCTTATAACGCTTGATCGCTTGCTTTAATTTGGCATTTGGCGCTTTTGGATTTAATAATGCATTAAAGAAAATTTCCTGATCTTTCTTTGACGCTAAAATGGCATTATGTTTTTCAAGGATTTGGGCTGCTTGCTGTTGTCCTGAGAAAACAACAAAATCTGTCAAGGTTCGGAATCCGCCCAGCTGAGCCGCATATTCAAAGAACTCTTTCTGTTCCTTTGCTAATCTGATATCAACCCGGGTATTTTGTAGCGCTTTCATCTTCATTTTTACTAAATACGAATGTACGGATATTTTCCGTACGATAAAGACAAACGGTTTAAATTTCGTTTTTACTCACTCAATATCCCCTTGTCAGCTACTTCCATTCTGGCGATTTTATAAATCTCACAATCGTTGCTTTGTCAAACAAGCGTGAACCAATTTACAAGCGCCGAAATACATGTTGTGATTTAGAATTTTCGTTTAAATTGCAGGGATATAGCATCACGAATGCATATTTGAAAAGACTAAACGCACTTTTCTGAAATAGACGTTAGAACCCCCGATCATGAAAAACTGGAAAAATCTCTTTGTTAAGGACGAAGATGAAAATAAAGACGATGATTCATCATCAAAATCCACCCCAACACCATCGCCAAGTTTCCCGGTAGGAGATACACCTTATACAACCCAAAAATCGACTCCGCTTTTGGAGGAAATACTGGAGGTCTATGAAAGTGGGCTCAAAAGTATCAACATGCCCGGGTATGATTTTTTTGAATTTTATAATACTGTTAAAGCCGGCGGCTCACATTCAGAATCAGTCTATAAGATGGCGTTCCAGATGGGAAAAACCATGGATGCCACGATCTCTTCCCAGAAGTTGGCATCAGACGCAGACTACTATATAAGTAAGATCAGAGAGGTGCACGAGTCTTATTCCAATCAGGGGAAGAAAAAACTTGACAGCATCGAAAATCAACTGAAGTCGGAGCGGGATGGACTTTCTTCAGAAGCTTCAAGAATGGAGACTGAGATCAGTAAAATGAAGCAGCAAATCCAGATGTTGGAAGGCCAACTGAATGAAACGCGCCAGAGCCTTGGCAAGGTAGAAGGTAACTATAAGCCCAAGAAGGACGAGATTCAGGAGAAACTGGCAGCAAATGACCAGGCTATGGAGGCGTTTGTTCAAAAACTCGTATTAGTACAGTCTAGTATTTCAAAATATTTATAATTTTAGTCATCACTATCTTTACACCCCATGAGTAATCAGTCTAAAGAAGCACCTAAGGTGCTCGAATTGCCCATCTTAAAACATTTTGACAAATCGGATATTTCGATGAACCCTAACAATTGGCGTAAGGGTGAGAAGGGGATTGGTACTGTCATCGGTTTAGGTTTGTTGGGCGTTGTTGGATGGGGTACGTTCAAGTATGTTTTACCGATTGTGTTTACCATGATCGGTCAGGTGTTGGGCGCGATTAGCGCTGCCGTCCTGGTTATCGCCTTCTTTATTTTTCTTCCTGTTATTTTAAAGGGACTAAAAAAGATGGCGCGTTCCTTTCATAAACTTTTGATCCGCTATGATCCCTTTGGAGAATTGGAAGAGCAAAAGCAGAAAATGGTTTTAAACCGGCAACATTTTAAGCAGGCCAAAGCGAAAATCCGTTCCATAAAAACCAGCATGGAAGCTGAGGCTGCAAAATCAGAAAAGGAAGCCGAAGATTATCAACAAAAGGTTGTGGTCTTACAAGAGCGTGCTGAAAAGATGAAAACGAAAATGGTGCAAATGGAGAAGACCCAGGGAGATGCAGCCAAGGAGACAGATGAATATGTAGAGTTACAAACCGGTTTGATGAAAACATTATCAGACGCACAGCGTACAAGTCATATGCTGAATCAAAGCACGGGGTTGGTGAGAAAGTATGGATCACGGGCACACACCATTGGCAAACTTGATCGCAAGTTAAACATGGTAGAGACCGCTGTTGATATTAAGATTGCAGACTTTGAAGTAAGCATTGACATGTTGAAAAAAGAATATGCGTTTGCGCAAGCTGCGAAGAACGCAACGGAACAAGCGAAATCTGCAATGCTCTTTACGAAAGGTTGGGAGTTAGATTATGCGCTTGACGTGGTAACATCCACCATTGCCATGGATCTTGCCACTACACGTGAGAACTTGTTGGACATTGATACCTTGACAAGCCAATACTCACTTGACAGCGATGAGCTCTACACGAAACTTGAAAAGCTTGCCGATCAAATTAAAACAGATTCTTTTGAATTGCCGGAGGCCAGAAAATATTCGAACCCGAATTATAAATTATCCGATAAGGATAAAACGGAGACGCACGGGTTTGGAGATATTTTTAATTGAGGTGTTTTACTATCGATAACTTAAATAATAAATAAAATGAAATGGTCGAAGCTAACCGGTTTTGCAAAAACAATTATCGTATTGCTAATAGCTAGTGTTGTTGGAGCAGCTGTATATTACCTGTCTCCCGGACTAAGAGTCAGCGAGTCGAAGCAACTTGAAGGACTTGATATCAGTGATCACGATGTTAACAATGCCAGTAATGCAAACCTGCTGCCTTTGCCCGGGAATGAGCCATCATCTTCTGCGGCGAGTAAACCGCTTGTGAGAATCGGAGCGTATGCATGGAATGCGCAGTCGGGTATTATCGTTGCTAACGGTGGGCCTCGCACTACGAATGGTTCCCTTATGGAAAAGAATGGTGTCAACCTTGAGATCATTCGTCAGGACTGGTTATCAGAACTGCGTAATATGCAACTGAAGTTTATTGAAGAGTTTGATCGAGGCAATGCATTTCCGAAAGAAGGTGTATTTGCTGTTATCATTATGGGTGATGGTACTCCTTACTACATCAGTTCTGTTCAACAGGCACTTGATGATAAATACGGTGCTAATAAATACAATCTTCAGGTAGTGGGTGCAGTGGGAATGAGTTATGGTGAAGATAAACTTATCGGCCCCCCAAGTTGGAAAATGGATCCTCAATCGATGAAAGGGTCTTTGATTTCTGCCGTTGTGGGTGATGGTGACTGGGTAACTGCCGTTAACTACGCGTTCATCAACGGATTGAAAGTAAATCCAGATCCCGCTACCTATGATGCAGAGGCTGTAAACTTTCTGCCTTCTGCTAACGATGACTACATTGAATCCGCAAAAGAATTAATTAAGTCGCAAAAAGAAGGCTGGACTATTCCGCTGAAAGAAGTTAAAAATGGTAAGCTCACGGGAAAAACCATCAATAAAAAAGTGGATGGTTGCGCTACTTGGACACCGGGTGATAAAATGGTGTTCGATGAGTTGTCTGGTTTTACTGATGTTATTTCAACAAAAGAATTTAACAACCAAATGGCAACAACGCTCATAACTGTAAAACAATGGGCGGAGAAAAACCCACAAATTATAACCGGTATTTTAAAGTCCTCCTTTCAAGCATCCGATCAAATGAAACAGTTTGATGAATGGAGAAAGAAAGCTGCCGAATGTGTAGCTAAGACATATGATCTCGAAAATGCGGATTACTGGTATGCTATGTTCAAAGGACAAAAAGGACAGAAAAATGGCATCTCCTACAACATGGGTGGATCACGTGTGTTTAACTTCTCAGATGCAAACCAATATTATGGTATCACCGATGGCGTCAATCGTTATCAAGCTGTGTATAGCCAAGTGTCACGTTATCTAAAAGAATTAAACCCTGCCGGGTTCAATGAGAATGTTAAGCGTGTAGTTCCTTATGAGGAAGCTGTTAATCTTTCTTTCTTAAAGAGCATCACGGACATCAATTCAGGTGAGGCGTATGTATCAGATTATTCTAAAAAGGCTACAAGCGTTATTGCATCCGGCGAGTGGAACATTACATTTGAAACCGGTCGTGCTGCTATCCGCCCGGAAGCGAAAGATGTATTAGAACAAATATATAACCTGCTGGTGCAAGCTGAAGATTCAAAGCTTGAACTTATAGGCCATACGGATAATACCGGAACACGTGATGGCAACTATTCGCTGTCGCATGCTCGTGCTGAAGCAGTTAAAAGTTATTTGATTCAAAAAGGAATTCCGGGAAGTCGTTTTCAAAAAGTTGATGGCAAAGGACAGGACGAGCCGGTTGCCGATAATACTACCGCAGCGGGGAAGGCGCGCAACAGAAGAGTTGTTGTCACCTTGTTGAATTAAGATCTTAACTAATCAAAGGTGAGTCTGAAAAGATTCACCTTTTTTTTAATACACACATGAAAATTAAAAATTGGGTAAAACCCTTTGAGATACTTCCCAAGAGTGAATATAACATCATTCGAATAGTTTGGCTGGTTCTCATCATTCTCTACTGGGTTATTGCAACATCGGGCGAGAAGCGATTATTCCCTGCGCCAGATCAGGTATGGCATGGCTTCGTGTCCCTCTATAACGAAGGGCTAGTCGTACACGTAGGAAGTTCGCTTTGGCTTTGCTTGCAGGCCACGGTTATTTCCATTGTATTTTCATTGGTAATGGCATACGCATTTCCAATACCCTTGCTTAGACCCTTGTCAACAACGTTAAGCAGACTTCGGTATTTGCCCCTTACGGGAATTACCTTTTACCTTACTATTCTCGTAACCAACGCACGCACCATGCAGGTATGGGTGTTAGTGATATTTATGTCGTTGTATTTTATTACTTCTTTATTGTCTGTGATTAAAGATGTGGCACAAGAAGAAATTGATCATGCGCGATCATTGAAATGCAATCGCTGGGAAATATTGTGGGAGGTAATAGTGAAAGGACGTTTTGATTATGTTATTGATGTGCTAAGGCAAAACCTTGCCATCACCTGGATGATGCTGGTGACGGTTGAATCTATTCTCGTAGCAGCAGGCGGACTCGGTGTACTCATTAAGAACAGCGATAAGTTCATGAATCACGGAAGAATACTGGCATTACAAATTGTTATACTCCTTGTGGGACTTGGCATTGATTTGACGTTGACTACTATTCGTAAATCGTTGTTCCGCTATTCAAAATTTCATTAAGCCATGACGCCATACGAACAAAAAGATATTATTCTACACGTTGAAGATTTGAGCGTTGCTTACGGCGACAAGGTGATCATCAAAGATGTGAACCTGGTCGAACGCAATGTGACACGTACCGATCGCGTGCAAGGGCAGATCATTGCAGTGGTTGGAAGATCAGGCAGAGGGAAGTCAACCTTATTTCGCGCACTTACAGGTATGGTGCCACCCACTATGGGACGGGTTTTAATTCCCGACTATTCAAAGGAACCAAAAGACGGACTTCAACCAGCCAAACAAGTAGAGGAAGGGAATGTAGGATTTGTGGATCAGAAGTATACCCTATTCAGGCATAAAACGGTTTTGAGTTCGCTTCTTTATTCTCTTCGAAATTCAAAACTGTCGGATAAAGAAAAGATCGAAAAAGTCGAGAGCTCACTTGCTGAGTGGGGATTGGAAAAAGTAAAGAATCAATACCCTAGTGAGTTATCCGGTGGCCAAAGACAACGAACGGCTATTATAGAACAATTGCTATCGTCTGGTCTTTACATGGTTTTGGATGAACCCTTCTCCGGGCTTGATGTTGGAAATATATTAAGTGTAAAAAAATCTTTCGAACTCATCAACAGTAGTCACGACCTGAATACGATTATATTCAGTACGCACGACATTGAACTGGCAGCTGAGTTGGCCGATTCCATTTATGTTATCGGTCATCCTAAACAAAACGATGGAAGTTACGCTGCCTTCGGAACCGTCATCAAAAACTTCGACCTGAAATCAATGGGTCTCGCCTGGCAAAATGAACTTACGCCAAAACATCTGGAGGTTGTCAAGGAGATTAAGGCTTGTATGTTGGATAGTTGAATTCATGTTTTGCGCACATTCCAGTTCGTCAAAAAACCGGAAAATTTGATAAATTACGGTATGACAAATCAGCAAAATGTACTTGACAGGATAAAGCGAATCGTCTTGGACAAAGATCCTTCCGCAAAAGTATATCTTTATGGCTCTAGGGCGCGGGGAACAATGAAGGATGACTCAGACTGGGATTTGCTGATATTATTGAATAAGGACAAAATTACCGCTGATATTGAAAAAAACGTAACATATGCGCTTTATGACTTGGAATTCGAGATTGGAGAAGTTATAAGTCCGATTGTTTATTCCGAGAACGAGTGGAACACGAAACACTCTGTTACACCCTTCTATTCAAATGTTATGAAAGAGGGTAAATTGTTATGAGCGATTTCAAACCAGCCGACTATATAAAGTATAGATTACATCACGCGAATGATACAATTGCCGAGATACAAATTCTGATTGACAATAAATTCTGGAACACCGCAATAAACAGAATGTACTACGCATGTTTCTATGCCGTTGGAGCATTGTTGGTAAAACATGGA
>JBBRKB010000177.1:0-7688 GCA_038218385.1 Cytophagales bacterium
TTCATCAAAATAAAGATCATTAGCATCCCCATAAAACTGGTCGTGTTCAAGTACATATCGTCCTCCCCAACCACCCCATGACGGATGCTCGGGATTATTCAAACCGTTGCGCATAAAATAAAGCATGGACGGTGAGTCGCCTTCTTTCATCGCGTCATTCGGATTTTTACTGTTACCACCCGTTGAAGCTTTGTCAGGATACATTTTACCAAGTGGATTTACCTCTATTATATTTTTATGAAGCCATTCTCTAGACGTGTTGCTCATGTCGCCACCCCAAAACATGCCACGGTAGCCTGACTGCCATTTATCTCCGCTCCTGTCGAGCGCAAGTATCAACCACATGTTTGGAAAATTTTCGATGATCCAATCGTTAGATGAATCTTGCTTGCCAATAAAATATAGGCGCAGCTTTTTGACAAATGCATCTGTCTCTTTTATTGATCGTGTAGACTTAACTTTCCAAAGTGCCTGTGCTACATCACAAGCCCCGCCAAACACGGCAATGTCAACAAAGCGATCATCCTTTTTATCAACAACATTTATGATCCAGTTTGACCCTTCAGTATCCATTCCTTCACCAATGTATTCACCCACGGGCACACTAACTCCATTTCCATAACATCCTTTTTTTACAACAGCATGCAGTTGAGTAGCCGTTGGATATGATCGATCATGTAGCCGAAAGTTGTCTTCAATCTTAGCATACGCATCAATCATGTTATGTATGATCGAATCCTTTAACACTGCGGGTTCATAGCTAGCATTGTTATCTGCATTGGCGATGATGCCTTCAATATCAAATTCATTGGCATAGTGTAAAAGCCTCACCATGGACTGTGCATCGTCAGGGTCTTGGCCAATGTCGGTGGTTACGATAAGGCGCGGCTTCTGCGCAAAAGTACAGGTTGATATAAGCATTAATAAAAGTAAAGCTCGGAGCATCTTCATAAAATTATTCACGATTGTAACGTTAGTAAAGTTGATTCATCTTCAGGACGCAACGTACCCTTGTCGCTTATTCCAACATTGAGCAATAAATTTGCTTGCATGCTATCGGCCACCTTTAGGTATTGTTGTATTTGCTCTTTCGCTAGGATTGACTTGTCCCATTCATGCCAAAACCAATTGCCGGAAGGAAACTTTTCATCGCCCTTCACCGACATTGTGGTTTCTATTTGCAACGGCAAGTACACGTCTTTACCCAACCAATTCCACACCTTTCGATCTTCGTGCACTTCCGTATATTTCTCACCACTTCGTATGTCAACGGGATGTAGCGGCACGCCCGGAAAGGCGCTGGTAGAATTATTCATGACCAGACATTCGGGTTGCCATTGCTTTAGTTGTTGATACACACGATCCATTTGCCACCAATAGGCTCCCTCGTTTCGCCAGCTCTGAACGAAGGCATTGTCACGTTCAGTATCACGCGTTGATTTTGTTGCTTCGCCATCGATGATGGTATTTTTCTGCGTCCAGCCGTTCTTTTGGTATTTCCAAAATCCATCAAACCAAATTTCCACAACAGGTCCATAGCCCGTCATCAACTCATGTAGCTGTGGAAGCATAAAATCATTTACATAAACGTTGATGTTGGTGTCGTGTGATTTTTCATGTCGATCCCATAGCGAATAATAAAACCCAAGCTTAAGTCCGTGCTTGTGAGCAGAGTTTGCAAGCGCTGCTAAAATATCTTTCTTGAAAGGCGTGCTGGCGATGGAGTAGTTTGTTTGTTTCGATGGCCAAAGACAAAAGCCATCGTGATGTTTGGTAACGATGACTATATATTTCATACCGGCTGCTTTTGCCACCTTGCACCATTGATCGGTGTCCAAATTTACAGGATTAACTTTTGACGGATCTAATGAACCATCACTCCATTCAACATTATAATAGGTATTGATACCAAAGTGAATAAACATTCCAAACTTCAATTGCATCCAAGCTTTTTGAGCCGCCGTGGGTTGAGGTTGTACCTGATGGAATGGTGCAACAATTGGCTTGACATATTTACTTGTGATACCAACGCCACTTATCCCTAACGTTGTCTTTTCTATAAAGTCTCTCCTATTCATGTGGTTTCTATTCCAAGATTATCTTACGCTTTGTATTCAAAAAAGGAAGCACATTAATGAGAGATGCCTACTGCTGAAGAAACATTTCTCGGTTCTGAAAGTATAACACCTCGTTGATTTTTATACTTCAACAAAGCTTCTAAATAATAATAATCCGTATAAATCATAGACACATCCATTTCACTGCCTTCCGGCTTGCTGCCTACAGAGTGATTCAGAAAGGCATCGTTATCTAGCGAGGAATATTTTTTTGACGATAAGGATTTTAGAATCTCAGATGCTGCAAAGAAATATTTTTCTCTCAAAGCAGGCTCCTCTACCCAGAACGCCAGGTCCACTAGTGCTGATGCTGCAATGGCCGCGGCCGATGCGTCTTTCATTTCATCCGGTATATTTGGCGCATCAAAATCCCAATAGGGTACAAAATCATCGGGAACATTTTTAATATAAAAATCTGCGAGGCCCTCAGCCGTCTTTAGAAATTCGATGTTGTGCGTATGCTGATACGCACGCGTAAAACCATACAACGCCCATGCCTGCCCGCGCGACCATGTGCTTGTTAAAGAATATCCCTGACCCGCATCCGTAAAAAGTACCGTTGGCGAAAGACTGTCATAAACAACAATATGACGGGTGCTGTAGTCAGCGCGAATAAAATCCTTTTTTGTCTTTGTTGCATGCGCAACAGCGATCGTACGCAATTTTTTGTCTCCTCCATTCTCAGATGCCCAGAACAAAAGTTCAAGGTTCATCATGTTATCAATAATCGTAGTGTGAGGCCATCCTTTTTTTCTTTGCATCCAAGGCCAGCTTTCAATCATACCTACTTGAGGATTATAGAGTGTAGCTAGCGAGTCGGCAGCTTCTAACAGAAGTTCTTTGTACTCGGTGTTCTGTGTGGCCTCGTAGCCAAGTCCATAACTATAGCACATCATAAAACCATAATCATGTGTTTTCCAAGGCAAGCGGGGAATGGGTTTCAATAGTTCCGTATAAAACGAAGCATTCTCTTTCCACTCACGTTCGCCGGTATAGGCATACATTTGCCAAAGCATTCCGGCATAAAAACCAGATGTCCATGAAGCAATGCCGCTCCCGGTCCAAGTTGTTTCACCTTTCGTTATTACCCTCGGAAGGCGCTCATCTTCTTTGTAATTCCGCACCGACATATACAGTTTCGACTTGCAAGCAAGCAGTGCTTCGTCAACATCGAATGATTCACGGTCGGCATGCTTGTCTGCACATGACAGCATAGTAGCACTGATCACGATGAACATCAACATTCTCATCACTACACCTCCCCCGTTTATCATTGCGTTCCTATTATTAAAACTGTTATGTTAATTTTTATAAACCGGAAGGTCACCTGTAAAGTCTACTTCGAAACTTTCCTTACCATCAGAAATTTTCATGATGCCGTCTTTCACATCAACATAGGGACTAACATACACAGCGCCGTTTGTATAGTTGTTCCAATCACGCTCAACACCATTTACATACCCTCTGCATCTAAGGCCCGTCGGTTGATAAACTAATTTTAATGTATCTCCATGAATGGACTGAACGTCTACGTCACCTTGACGATTTATTTTAACTTTATTTTTTTTCTTCAGCGCGCTGGCAAATGTTTCGATGGATGAATATTTATTTTTTTCAACAACCTCTACTACATACCCGCTCACACTACCTGTAAAAGCGATGAATCCATACGTCTTAAAAAATTTAATCATATCACCTTCTGTAAATTTTTTCACAATTGCATCAGCAGGATTCACAACAAAATGATTTTTTGTAAATGGAATGACAGCTACATACGCATCTCCTGCATCGAAAAAATAGGTTCCCCCGATAATCCGTGGCACAAGCTCTTTTGGAAAATAAAACCACGATGAAGCGGAGTTGGTGCTCTCCGTCCAAAATTTAGAAATTGATTCTGCGGTAACAGGTGGCTCTGAGGAAATCGCATGCAAGGGCTTATGCCCAAACTTTTGCCTATGAACCATTTCAAAATTATCAGGTTGCTCAGCACGTGGAAGAATCCACATATTTACTCGCTTTTCTTTTGAGTATCGTGGCCCAATCAAGGTATCCATCACAACTGTTTTGGTGGGCGCTGTTACCAGAATCAAGGTGCCTTTTGATTGTAACGTCTGGGTGTACGGACTATGACCAGATGTACTTATGCGCATGGGATGCCCACCGCTAAAACTATACGTGTGTTCCTTGTCTGTTGTTACCAGCGACCATACCATTTGCTGGTTAGGGTTATCTACAATGGTCATCTGCATGTTGCCCATTGCAAAGTTGTTGCTGCCATAAAATGTTTCAACAAAAGCAAAGGGGAAATCCATGTGATAAAACGGGCGTGCCATCTTCGCTTCAAACGGAAGCGGAATTTCTTTGCGAGTGATGTTCCAGATAATTTTATTGGGACGATAAGAAGTTGTTGCCTGATGAAGGGTAACAACGGCATGATCCATATTTTTTCTAGCATCATTAAAAAAGACCCATTGCATACTTTCTATCATGTCGGGGTCATGGTCTGGAAGGTATCCACGCTTTTGTGGTCCTGCCAGTGCGCCATGCAATGACTTTAAACCATACGTTGCAAAGTAGTAGTCGAGTGCAAATTTGGCGAGTAATTTTGTTTCGGGGTCGGGCGAAAAATCATACAGATTTAAAAACGATTTTATGCTGTACGGATAGTACACCTCTGAATCATATTCACCATTGCCCACATACGTTAATTTTTTTAAGAATAATCGGATTGATTGCTTTGTGATTGCTTCTGCTTCATTTAAAGAGTATCCGGAAATTTTTGTGCTGTCGGGAAAAAGTTGGCTGTATAACAATGCAGAGGTACGCCACATTACTTTGTGGTTTTCTGTTCCACCATCAAAACTATTTCCACCCAGCAATTCATCTGTCTCGCCAACAAGGTTGTGAGGCTTTGACAGTTTGAGCCATTCACGGTTTCCATCGGAAGGCCTTTTATTTTCTCCGTAGATGCTAATCCAATGGTAAAAATTACGGTGCCATTCGTCAGACATTTCTTCATGAACCAAAGGATAAAAGCGCGCCCAATTGGTGCATGCAAAGTGATATTGCTGACGCAGATTTCCTGGAATTGATAGAAACGCTTTCGCTTTCACATCATCCGGGTTTAACATGATGGACGCCGTGGCAGGAGGCAATTCATATTTAAGCGGATCGCCACCAAAGGCAATGATTTCTCCTTTGTCGTTTCTTGTCCTGGGTCCAAAGTATCCCGTTGGCCCCTGTGTATAAACTCTACCGGTGTAGGGAGAAATTATTTTTTCGCCCTCTACCGCCCACGTGCTTACCGGAAGGCCGGTATCAGGACAAGTAGAGGGAGCCAGTGAACGAATGCCATATCCCTCGGCAGCAATTCGTTTAATGATTGGTGACGTTCTGATTTTAAAACCAGCTTCGTCAGGATAAGAAGTACATTCCCAAATTTCTTGGGCATGACTGATCACTGCCGTTAAAAGTATACCTATCAAAAAAAGAAAACGCTTCATCATATGGCTGATTATTTTTCTACACGTATCCATCGCGCATCATCGGCTTTTAATTCAATGGCATCAAGACTGACCCGCTCACCTGTAATGGCGTCCAAAGGATTCTTATATACCGTTGTGCTTTTTAGTTTTACTGTTTGTGCTTTCCCATCATTAATAAAAAAATAATGGTCAGCGTGATCTGAACTCAATCGATACACCAACGCTCCATCACATGTGTAAGGCGCTGCATACGCGTTCAGGGTATTTTGTAAAAGTATTTTTTCGGCCAATGTATTTCCGGGTTTGAAACATTGATGTGAAATATCAAGCCCAATCAATGTCGCTGTTCCCTTACCAAATTTATTGTGAATGATCGCCGGCTTTCCTGTGCTGTAAGCGTCAACAATTTTTGCTTCGGTGGGTGTCATATCCACAACAAACCCTGTCCACTCTTTACCCTGCAGCGAAAGCGTTTTGTTTGAACCTGAGAATTGATAGTTATCTAATGAGGCTCCAAAAAGTTTTGCAAAGGTGCTTCCTGTTCCAGTAGGAAGAAGCGCGGTGTTCTCATCAAATTTACCTCCAGGCAAATCCAACACCACGTTGCCGCCCTCCTTGACGTAAGTGTCAATTATTTTTAATACATCCTGCTGCAGTGAAATCATGGCAGGCAAATAGATAGTATGATATCGTTTGGCTAAACCATTTCGCAGATCATTTGGAGTCACAAACTCATAGGGAATGTTAGCATTCATTAAAGCCCGAGCCACGCCTATGCGCGATTCAATCGGAAACATTCTAAAACTTTCACGACCGCGCACAGACATGGCAGCCCATGCCGCATCATTGTTCCAATCCAGCAAGATGCCAACGGCGGGTTCTTTGTGTGATTCCCAAATTTCATCACGGTATTTTTCCATTGCCTTCGCCATCTCACCTAATCGAACTGCCCGATCAGTAGGCTGATTGTTTCGATCAAGCAATCCGTACTCACCACCTTCTTTGCCGGCTGATCGAACACTCCAACACCATACACCAAAGCCTTTAAAACCTGCTGCCATTTGGCTAAGGTAAAGTTGTAGCAATGTGCCACCATCAACATAATATGCATTGAGTTCGCTGTCACCTTTCCCTCCATCAAACTGCTGTGGACCTCCGGTAGATTCCCAACCTCCCGTCCAACCACCTTTGTTGAAGTCGTTCATGATGGATGCCTGGATGTAAAGTGGTCTGACAATTTCGTTATCGGTTTCATCAAAATGCCAGGAGAAATGTGTTGACGGATAGAACGATCCGTAATCTTTCACGGCATCGGCAATGCGATCCATATCAACACCCATGTAGGCCGCGGGTAAAAACAAACCCATCTCCCCTCCTCCTCTAAAAGGCTCAAGGCTATCATAATCATGAAAAGCCTTTGCACGCTGATTGATAATTTTTGCACCGTGTTCAGCTTTAAATTGAAACACGTCCATCTTCATCTTGTAATTTCGCGCGGTTACATTGGTCTCCAGGTTTTTTTCAAAATCTTCCCACGATGTAAACGGTGTGCCCGTACCATGATGATGTAACGTCCATGCGATGTTTAATTTTTCTATCGTAACATAATGTGCTCTCGCCCACTCATTGAAAACTGTTTTACCATGTTCAGAAAGATCAAGACCTCTTCCTCCCACCGTGGGGTCAAAGGCCGTTTGAAAACCTTGTGGTATTACAACATTATTTTTCAAGTCGCGCTTGTGGCGTAGTATGCGTTCCTTCATCACCTGTTTTTGATAGGCAATCATTTTGGGATTGTTACGAATCGCTTCAATACTTTCTTTCGTTGAGATTTTTAATTTCTTCAACAGCGGTTCCGTAAAGGGCACCCATCCACCATCACCATACCACCAGGGAATAATACCTTCTTCCAAAGCAATTAATTGAATATCCTCCAACTCCCATTCGGGCACAGGCATGATTTGCTTGAGGCAATTGAAGCCTAATTTTTTCATAAGGCGAAAGTGTTGGCGCATTTCTGGTTCGCCTTCATCGGGGTGTTGCACATATACCACACCGGCAGGCATAGGATGTAACTGGTTGTAAA
>JBBRKB010000178.1:0-7607 GCA_038218385.1 Cytophagales bacterium
GATATGTAGTAGTTGATAGGAGCAGTTTTCCAAAATTATACTCTGATCAATTTATTCGTATTGAAGTTTAAAAATTTTTGAATGTATTGAAATAAAAAAGCATGACGTATCTCTACGCCATGCCCCTGATTGCTCAAACAAATGTTTACGCTGCTGTCTCCTTATACCAGCTAACTTTTCGGGAGAAATACATTAACGCAGCAACAACCAGGAATAACCCGATGCTTCCGATGAGCAAAGACAAATCTTGCTGAAGAATAATCACAAAGATGAAGGCGTAGAAGACAGTCATCAGCAACGTGAACAACGTCACCAGCGACCAGTTCTCCAAAAAGGTTTTTGCATAGGCACTAATAAGGCTGACGGTGGCAACGGTAGCAATCCAGTACGCAAGGTTATAACCGAGCTGTTCGGAAATGCTGAGCAACAGTGTGTAATAAATTATTAAGGCTACACCAATAAGAATATATTGAAAGGGATGGATGCGAATTTTGCGCGTGATCTCAACCAGAAATAAAGAAACAAATGTAAAAATGATAATGAGTAAAGAATACTTCGATGTGCGCATGCTCTTTTGATATTGCTCTACAGGCACCAGGAGTCTTAAACCAAATTCTGAATCAACGAGTTTAGATCCATTGCCCACCCATTGTTGTGCGAAAGGCCTGTTGAAATGCAATACGTTCCATGTCGCAGCGAAACTTGTATCTGTAACCTCCCGCGTGTCGGGAAGAAACTTGCCATCGAAACTGGGTTCAGCCCACGACCCTTGTAGATTCACATAGGTGGACTTGCCTGTGGGGACAAAATTTAAACGCTCACTTCCCCGCAGGCTAAGTTTCATATTCGTGTTTCCGTTGAAGTCATCAGCGTTCTTCCAATGCAGTTTGGTAACAATCCCTTCACTGGAATAGTCACCAGCATAGTCGCCATCAGTTACGGCATAACGGTTATTATCGTGAGCTCCGTTTCTGAATTTTTTAATGGCGACACCCAGGTTGTTAGCGGGCTCCGATGCGGGTGATTCATCTCCCACGGTAATCTGTGGATTGGTGCGAATACCGCCAATGTCCGTGATGCCAAATATCAACCGCGCATTTTCCCATTGCACCATTTCTTCAGGGATGTCAAGGGCTTTTAAATCCGGACGATTAAATACCGCTTTAATGTCGAGGTCGGCTCCGTAAACCACCGCTTCAAAAATTCCCCGCTTCAAAACCTGGGGGCTAATTTTTCCTGATGTTTTTAATTCTTCGGGCAGAAAAAAGGCGTTCTCTGTTTTTTCAATTACCTCCGTTTCATTGTTGGCCTTGGTGATTTTTTCGTGGGTGGTATAGGGTATCACCAATATAGGACCTGACAAGGTCTGACTGTCCGACCACTTTTCAGAAATCTCATCTACTACATCTTCAGCGCGCTGCTGTCGTTCTTGTATCAGATCGTTAATCCAGGCAGAGGGGATGAGCAAGATGAGAACGAGAAATCCAATCGAAAATAATTTTACCATGATGGATTCCTGAATCCATGCGTTAAAACGGTTGATAAGATTCGTTGTCGGTACGTTAGTTGGTGTTTCCATACGATGTTAGCGTTTATATGATTTGTTTAAAAGTACTTTCAAAATAAAAGTAAAAGGGTAAAAAAATTTATTTTTGTTGCTTCACTACAGCTTCGAGGGCATCGAGGTGTTTTTTAAAAGCCGTTCGCCCTTTCTCTGTTACTTTATATTGCGTATTGGGTTTTCGATCTATAAATGATTTTTTAATGGAGAGGTATTTTTCTTTCTCCAAGGCTTTAATGTGTGTAGCCAGGTTGCCATCCGTAATATCCAGCAACTCTTTTAAGGAATTGAAATCATAGGATTCATTCGTCACCAGTATCGACATGATTTGGAGCCGGCCACTATGCTCTAAGAGTTTGTCCAGATTTTCGAACGGATTTTTCACTTGTCGTATTTAGTATACATAATGGCTCCGTAGATGATGTGCATCACACCGAAACCAAGTGCCCAAAATATTAAACCGTAGCCAGGTAACAAAGCGGATACCAGACCTAAGATTATTTCACAGAATCCCAGGTAGCGAACTTCATCATACAAGTTGGCGCTCCCTTGTATGAGCGCAAGGCCGTAAAAAATCAAGCAAGCTGGTGCAGCAATACCGAAATGGCCTGTACCTAATAATATAAGAATGAAGATGCCACCCGTCACCAGCGGAATGGCCATGCTGATAAAAAGTTTTTTACTGGTGGCGTTGAATAATTTTACGTTATATTTTTTTGCTTTTCGGTAGCTAAACCAAAAACCTGTGAGGAGTGAAGCACCTAATACGACTGCGGCCAACACCAGCAATTTCCAAAGATTGTCGTTATCTTGAATAGAATCGATGCGATAGCGCAGCGGCGATAGAGGATAGTGTATGATAAAGTAGGCAGCGGTGGCACCCATCAGCGCATAGAGACCCGCCATGACACCGGCCATACCACTTAACGAAATAAACTTTACAGACCGCTCCATCATCGTGCGGATGGAGGCAAGGTCTTTTTCATAGTCCTGAGTTTCTTTCATCTAAAAGTACTTTTGAAAACAAAGTTAATAACGGAATACGATCCTACAAGGGTTTCGTGTTAAATATTTTTTAAGATCATGAATGCGTGTCGTTAGGATTAACATTATTCGCATCCAGTTGAATAATGATGTTCATCACAATACAGTCTAGTTTTCAGGAATTGATTTGAAGTATATCCGGAATACGGTTCCGGTATTAATAAGACTTGACACTTCAATTCTGCCATCCAGGGATTCTATTTGAGTCCTGACCAAATAAAGGCCGAGCCCCTTTCCCTCCACATGAAAATGAAAGCGCTTATACAAGTTGAATAAATTTTGTTTGTGCTGTTCCAGATCTATTCCCAACCCATTGTCGGCTACTTCCACGCAAGTATACTCACCTGTTTTGTGAGAGCTGATGGTAATGCGTGGATCGCGCTCGGGATGCCGGTATTTTATAGCATTGCTGATCAGGTTGTGCAAAATACTCTCAATGTATTGCGGTAAAGAATACAAGGTAGTAACCTGTAATGAGGTAGTTATTTCGGTATTTGTATGGTTAATTTCAAACTCCAAAATATCCCTTGTCTTGGAGATCATTTCACTTAGGTTGATGGTGGAATAAACTTGTGTGCCTAATTTTTGGATAGCCAATATTTGGCTGAGATCCCGGATTACATTATCGAGTTCCGTAGTTGATTTATGAATGAGTTGTATGAGTTCATTTTTCTCATCTTCTGATTTAGAAGAATCAAGCAGGGTGGAGAGCCCTATGACGCGGGCAAGGGGTGCACGTAAGTTGTGAGAAATAATGTAAGTGAATTGTTTTAAACGGTTTATATGTTCAATTAATTCGTGATTTGTTTTCTTTAAGTCGCGGGTTTGGTTTTGCACCTCCTCCACAAGCAATTTGTTTTTTCTTTGAATAATGGAATTTTGATCTTCAATAATTTGCTTGGATTTTATTAGTTCTTCGTTTTGGTTTTTTACAATGCGATGCGATTTTTCAATTTCGTCCTGCTGTAATTGAAGTTGGTCGTAATGCGATAAGATCTCTTCATTTTGTGCCGCGATCTCTTCGTTCTGCGCCAGTATTTCATTGGTACGTTCCTGTACCCTATGTTCCAATGTTTTCTTTTGGTCTGCAAGGATTTTATTTTTCTCTGCTTCGGATTTTATAAGGCGGTCGGAATAACGCAATCCTTTAATTGTGTAATACGCGGTGTAGGATAGGGCAGGTACGGTGATCAGGAAAAGGATCATCTGCAAAAAGTAACTGTTGCGCAATGCATTTTGATAGTGTGATTCCGCCTTGCGAGCAATATCATCTTCAAACGCATGCACACGTTCTGAAAACCCGCGATAGGTAAGCCATGCAGCAAAACCTAAATCTTTTTCGAGCATGATTTTGAAACTATCGATTTTAGTTTCGTCAACAAGACGTTCCATTTTGGCAACCACATCATAATACAGATTAATGGAATCATTTACATACTGGAGATCGGCCATTGGGTAGTTTTGTTTTTTCAACGATCGCTCAAGAGAAGCAAAAACGACATCTTTATCACGATATGATTTTGTAACGATTTCATGCTCTACTTCTGAATAGATGAGGGCGTATCCACGGAGACCCATATCGACTTGATGTAGGTTACGGATGATGTCCAGTGTGTTTAACTTTACCTGTTCAGTTTCCTTTTGCATTCCAACATTGTAGGAAATGACACGACTATTTTCATAAATCAGATAGACATTCACCAACAGCAATAAGGCAACGGTAATAACAACCCCATAAAGCAGGTATTGTCTCGAGTTTATTTTGGCCGAAGGTTCAGGGGGTAAAGTTTGCTCCATACAGGATTTTAAATTCTTGTATAAGATACTGGTTAAAACAGATATTTATAGTCTGGAAGCCGTTTTCGGAAGAATCATTTTACAACCGTGTGAGCGTGAAAAGAAATAGAATCCCTTAAAATAAAGGAACTTTTATTGGGCTACTTTTGGAAATTCCCACCTCTAGTCCTTATTATTGCACTCCCAAATTTAAATTCCTCCTTAGCTCAGCTGGTTAGAGCATCTGACTGTTAATCAGAGGGTCCTTGGTTCAAGTCCAAGAGGAGGAGCTTTCCAAAACCCCGCAGCCTGCGGGGTTTTGTTTTTTGTAGCCTATCAAAGTCAATTTTTCAGTACTCCATCATCAAAGTGAGACATAATGTCCTTTTTTATCTTTCTGATTTGGAATGTACAAGTCATACTGTCGTGATTTTGCTGGTAAATTCCTATCGGCATGTTTTTCCCTGAGGGGTGGGGCGTAAGCATTTAAATATGTTCAACCTTAAAATTTAAAAATTATGGCTTCAGTAAAGTATAACACTCTTGTGAATGATTTCGTACCGACTTCATTCAACCACTTGATCGACAAGTTTTTTCATGAAAATGCAGCACGCGCTGGTGGGTCTTCCTATTCATTCGTGCCGCGTGTGGATATTTTTGAAAATGAAAATGCATTCGATTTGCACCTTGCTGCCCCCGGTTTGACGAAGGAAGATTTTAAAATCGACCTCAACGAAAACCGTTTGACCGTGAGTGGCGAGCGTAAGCTCAAGTATGAAAAGAACGAGAAAAACTTTCATTCCGTTGAAACACAATATGGATCTTTCAGCAGGTCATTTGTATTGCCAGAGAATGTAGACGCAACTAAGATCAGCGCAAAATATGAAAATGGAATCCTCGCACTAGTTGTGCCTAAGGATGAAAAGAAAATATTGAAAGCATCGATTAAGGTTGACTAAATAAATTTGATTTGTGGGTTAGGTAGAGTAGTGGGCGCCCTGGGAAACCGGGGCGCTTTTGCTTTTATTTTTGTAGTTTTATAGACTAACAATTAGATCGTTTTCTGGTTGTTATGAATATACTAAAAGCGGATGGAGATGAAGCGTTTAATTCCTTTGGTGCTAATTGTTGCCTGTGTGGGCGGAGTATTGGGTTCACTCATCACTATAAATTTTCTCAACAGTTCGTCCGTTCCGTATACATCCATTGGTGAACGGCAGGAAATGGTGTTGACTAATTATAGTACTGACTCAACGTATCGCGTACCTCCTGGAATGGATTTTAGAAAATCGGCTAGCCATACCATTGCTGCAGTGGTTCATATCCGCATTTCTTTTGGTCCGGGTAATTTCAGTGCCAATCCCTTACAATTTTATTTTGATTCCCCTGCACGTTCGTCCGGATCGGGTGTTATTATTTCTGATGATGGTTTTGTTGTCACCAATAATCATGTGATTGAAGATGCCACCAACATTGAAGTGGTGATGAATGACAATCAACGCTTTTACGCCAAGCTTGTAGGAACGGATCCCAGCACAGACCTCGCACTGCTTAAAATAAAGGCACATAATCTTCCTTTCGTAAAGTATGGTGATTCAGATCTTGTTACACCTGGGGAATGGGTGCTGGCCATTGGTAATCCATTCGACCTTAACTCCACCGTTACAGCGGGTATCGTTAGTGCTAAAGCGCGAAACATTGGCATCCTTCGCGATCGCAGTAATCTGCAGGTTGAGTCATTCATCCAAACGGATGCTGCCGTGAATCCGGGCAACAGTGGTGGCGCGTTGGTAAACCTTAACGGTGAACTTATTGGCATCAACACAGCTATTGCTACATCAACAGGAAGTTATCAGGGATATTCATTTGCTATACCGGTAAGTCTAGTGCGCAAAGTGATGGATGACCTGTTGGAATTTGGTGCTGTGCAACGTGGCTTGTTAGGTATTCAAATACAAGATGTGGACGCGCGCCTTTCCGAAGAACTTAACCTTAAATCGAGCTTGGGTGTGTTGGTGAATAAAGTAAATAGTGGAAGCGCTGCCGATGAGTCGGGAATTCAGACGGGAGATGTTATTACCGGAATAAATGATCACCCGGTACGAAGCGTCTCCGAACTTCAGGAGATGGTGGCCCGCCACCGGCCAGGAACTGAGATTAAAGTCTCCTACATACGAAATGGAAACGAAATGACTTCAAAGATCAAGCTAAAAAATTATCAGGGTAACAATACCATGGATAAAAAAGAAGTGCGTTATGAATTTGAAGGTGCTCGTTTCGAAGCTGTTCCCTACAAAGAATTAACGAAGCTCGGCTTAGAAGGTGGCGTGCGAATTAAAATTCTAAATCAAGGAAAATGGAAAGATGCCGGACTTCGCGAAGGATTTATCCTTACCTACATTGACCGGATTCCGGTAGAAAACATAGAAGATCTGAACAAGGTGTTGGATTTTAAAGATGGCGGAATTTTGGTTGAAGGATTCTACGGCTCCGAAAAAGCCACCTATGGCTTGGACTGGTGATCGACAGATGTCATTTGAAATTAATGTGCCATAATACCGTTCACTGGTAATAAATTTTTTACCTTGATAACACAACTTACCGAGTACATATACATGGCAACTTTAAGCATGAAGGATACACTAGAGCAGTTAGGTGTTAAGCGGAAAAACAAAGGTGTATCTACTGGTTCTGTTTTTTATAATTCCAAAGGGCCTGTTATCGATTCCTATTCACCTGTGGATGGAAAACGAATCGGATCCGTCACCACATGTGATCCATCAACATTTGAAAAAGTATTAAAAATATCTTCCGCTGCTTTTTATGAATGGAGAAAGTGGCCGGCACCCAAGCGTGGTGAAGTGGTAAGGCAAATTGGTCTGGCGCTGAGAAAGAGCAAAGAGCCATTGGGAAAACTGGTGTCTTATGAAATGGGAAAGTCATATCAGGAAGGGCTTGGGGAAGTTCAGGAGATGATAGACATCTGCGATTTTGCCGTTGGCTTGTCACGCCAGCTACATGGTTTGACTATGCACTCCGAGCGACCCCTTCACAGGATGTATGAACAGTGGCATCCCCTTGGACCTGTGGGAATAATTTCAGCCTTTAACTTCCCAGTAGCCGTATGGTCATGGAACGCTATGCTGGCCTGGATATGTGGCGATACGTGCATCTGGAAGCCATCTGAAAAAACACCTTTGTGTAGCATAGCTTGTCAACAAATTGT
>JBBRKB010000179.1:0-7574 GCA_038218385.1 Cytophagales bacterium
GTTGCGTTCTCAAATTGAAAATCCACTTGGTTAACATTAAGTCCAATACCCACAATGGAGTGGGAAATAGTCTCACCCCGTAGCTGGTTTTCAATCAACACACCACAAACTTTCTTTCCATCTATAAGAATATCGTTGGGCCATTTGATACTTACCTGTGAGTCAATGGTGTCCATCAAAAAGTCTGAAATTCCTAAAGCGATCGCAATGTTTAATTGAAATTGTTGGTGGGCAATTAAGAAATGGGGCTTCAGGATAATGGTAAAGGTGAGGTTCTTTCCGCTCTCAGCAATCCATACATTGCCGCGCTGGCCTTTCCCGGAGGTCTGATGATCAGTTACGACAACTGCACCCTCTAATGTAGAGGGCTGCATGCCCAATTGAGAGGCCAGATCGTTGGTTGACTGACATTCCGGCACATAAATAAGCTGCTTTCCGATGAAAAGGGTATTGGCAGGAATTTTATACAAGTTATTTTAATTAGTTTTGTAACTATTTGACCAACCGAAATTCCGGTAAATCAAATCAAAAAAGGAGAAAAATTTAAATGGCCAAGAAAAAAATAGTGGCTGATTCCGAATTGTTAAGCAATATCATCGTTCGGGGGATGCAGGAAAAAAAAGCAACTGATATTGTGGTGATGGACTTACGGAAACTGAAGAATGCCGTGGCAGACTTTTTTGTTGTCTGTTCAGGCAACTCAGAAAAGCAAATTGATGCCATTGCAGACTCCGTTGATGAAGAGGTGCACAAGACCTTAAAAGAAAACCCCTGGCATGTGGAAGGAAAAAAGAATAAAGAGTGGATGTTACTCGACTACATAAATGTTGTCGTACATGTATTTAAAAAAGACAGGCGTGAGTTCTATGCCATCGAAAGACTTTGGGGAGATGCGGAAGTAACCGAGATTGAGTCCTCGAACTAAATTGACATGAACGCGTTAATGTGGTGATATTTAGAAGATTGATTATAAATTGAAAATGGCTGACAAGAAAAAAGAAAATAATAAACCATTGTTACCCGGGAAACCACCGCGTGGAAATTACCAGATATGGGTTATCCTGGCCTCGCTCGGTGTGATTTTCATGATTTTTTACCTGAACAATTCATCTGAATTGCCGGAGAAAAACATGACAGAATTGGAACAAATGGTTTCTGCAAATGATGTAAAACAAGTTGTGCTGGTGAAAAACATGGACATCGCAGAGATAACATTAACCAGCGATGCACTCAAGAATGCCAAATACAAAACAGATCTTGAAAAATCGCCTCTTGGTGTAAACGAAAAGGGTCCACACTTCAAAGTAAAAATAGTTTCTGTAGACCGCTTTGATGAGCAGTTTCAGGTAATCCTAAAAAAGAATCCTTCCATCAAGTATACCTCAGAAGATAGGCCGGATTATATAAGTCATTTCATGTCATGGGGATTTTTGATTTTCCTTTTAATAGGATTTTGGATTCTCATGCGCAGAATGACAGGAGGCGGAGGACCAGGTGGCCAGATCTTCAACATTGGAAAATCCAAAGCAGCATTGTTTGATGCAGAGAATAAAGTAAAAATAACATTTGCCGATGTAGCCGGACTAGAAGAAGCGAAAGAAGAAGTGCGCGAGATTGTGGACTTCTTGAAAACCCCTGGAAAGTTTACCAAGCTGGGTGGTAAAATTCCAAAAGGCGCATTGTTGGTTGGCCCTCCAGGTACAGGTAAAACGCTTCTGGCGAAAGCCGTAGCAGGAGAAGCAGCGGTTCCGTTTTTCTCTTTGTCCGGATCAGACTTTGTGGAAATGTTTGTAGGAGTAGGTGCTGCCCGTGTTCGGGATTTGTTTAAGCAAGCAAAGGAAAAAGCGCCTTGTATTGTTTTCATAGATGAGATTGATGCTATCGGTAGGTCACGCGGTCGTGGTCAAATGCCGGGCTCAAATGACGAGCGCGAAAACACATTGAACTCACTATTAGTAGAGATGGATGGTTTCGCCACCGATTCAGGTGTTATCATCCTGGCCGCGACTAACCGTCCCGATGTACTTGACTCGGCGTTGCTACGCCCAGGTAGGTTCGATCGTCAGATAAGCATTGACAAGCCAGACATCGTAGGCCGTGAAGCGATTTTCAAAGTACATTTAAAACCGTTGAAACTTGATCCTGATGTAGATGCACGAAAACTGGCAGCTCAAACTCCTGGCTTTGCCGGTGCCGAGATAGCCAACGTGTGTAACGAAGCAGCCCTCATTGCAGCGAGAAAAGACAAAAAGGCGGTTGATATGCTCGACTTTCAAGATGCGATCGATCGTGTGATCGGCGGACTTGAAAAGAAAAATAAATTGATTTCGCCGGAAGAAAAGAAAATTGTTGCCGTCCATGAGGCAGGTCATGCCGTTGCCGGATGGTTCCTTGAACATGCCGACCCGTTAGTGAAAGTGAGCATTGTACCTCGTGGTATTGCTGCATTGGGATATGCACAGTATTTACCAAAAGAACAATTCCTCTATCAGACGGAACAAATGATAGACTCTATGTGTATGGCGTTTGGCGGAAGAGCGGCAGAAGAAATTGTGTTTGGTAAAATATCTACAGGTGCATTGAGCGACCTGGAGAGAACTACCAAGATGGCTTACAGCATGGTGACCATCTATGGAATGAACAAAGAAATTGGCAACATATCTTTCTACGATTCTAAAGCCAATGATTACGCGTTTCAAAAAACCTACTCAGAAGCAACTGCCGAGAAGATAGACAAAGAAGTGAAGGGCATCATCGATGCCGCGTATGACCGTACGAAAAAATTGTTGACCATGCACCGTCAGCACCTGGATGTGATCGCCAAAGAATTACTCGAGAAGGAAATTATATTCCAATCAGATTTGGAACGTCTGATCGGCAAGCGTCCATTTGATCATCCTACAACCTATGAGCATTTTACCAACGGTCATGATGTGAAGAAGGAAGAAGCAAAAGAAATAACACCCGAACCCTTGGTAGAACCTGAAACGCCAAACACTGGTGAACATTAAATCAGGCTTAAGTAAACGATATTGAAATAGAATTTAAAAAGTCAGCATCCCAGCTGACTTTTTTGTTTTATAAAATCTGGCAGAATTGGACAAACTCATCAGGAAAAATTTCATAGAAAAAAAGCTACTAACTAGGAAATGTTTGGAATATCCTGTTTTAGTGAGGTGATGACTTTCAATAAACCTTACACCCTCGCAGCTCACGGCTCAAAGCTCATAGCCATATTATTTTTTACCTACACCTCAATTTTACTATCATTGCATTTAACCTTTGCTCATGCTGGATCCAATACATCAATTACCCGGCGATAAAAAAATTTACTTTGCCTCCGATTTTCATCTGGGAGTACCCAGTGCAGATGAGAGCCGTGCACGCGAAAAACGAATTGTCTCCTGGCTTGATTCTGTTAAAGACACAGCACACAGCATTTACCTCTTGGGCGACATCTTTGATTTCTGGTTTGAATACACAACGGTTGTACCCAAAGGCTTTATCCGTCTTCAGGGCAAGTTGATGGAACTGCGCGACAAAGGCGTTCCCATTATTTTCTTTACAGGCAATCACGACATGTGGATGTTCGATTATTTCCCCGAGGAGTTTGGCATACCTGTTTACCGTGAACCACAATGCCTTCAGGTACGTGATCAACGCCTAATGATTGGACATGGTGATGGACTCGGCCCTGGTGATGCCTTTTACAAAGTGCTAAAGAAATTCTTCAACAGCAAAACATGCCAATGGCTATTTGCACGACTACATCCAAACCTTGGCATGGGCATTGCCAATCAGTGGTCACGTCAGAGCAGGATTAGCAACACGCGTAAAGAAGAAAAATTTGAGGGCGAAGACCGAGAGTTTCTTTTTACCTATTGCAAAGAGCAAGAACAAAAACAACATCACGATTTTTACATCTTTGGCCACCGTCATTTACCTCTTGATTTAAAAATCAATAACAACAGTCAATACATTAACATTGGTGAATGGGTACACTTTAATACCTATGCCGAGTATGACGGAAAAAAAGTTTACCTTAAAACGTATGAAGGTTAAGTTGTTTATAAAATTCGTCCTTTGGATCACGGTGATTCCGTTTATAGCAGCAGCGCAAAACGATGCTAAAAAATCCGTTGCCCTCACTGCTATTCAATACGCCACCGCTGACCGAGCGGGTGATTTTTATGCCGTGGCGAAAGCTGGCATCTACAAATTCGATCAGGAATTAAATCAAATCGCCTCTCTGGCAATTGGCGAACCCACTTTATTTGATACAGGTAACGGCGTCAGAATGCTTTGCTTCACGAAAAAAGACAAGGCTATAAAAATTTTAAGCCCCACGTTGCAAGAAATTTCTTCATTAGAGTTAGATGAATCTATAGCTATCGATCCTATCCTCGCATGTTCTTCTGGTGATTACGGAGTATTGGTTTTAGACAAGGCGGACTGGAGCCTAAAAGTTGTTGATACACGAGAATCAACTGTGACAGCAGAATACAAAATAGAAGTACAAGGCCAACGGGATTACACCTTCATGAGAATGTATCAGAATTTTGTTTTTCTATTGAATTCGAAAACCGGGATTGAAATTTACAATAAAATGGGCAAGCACCTGAAAACTATTCCGGCAGAAGGGCTTACTGCATTTAACTTTTTAGGCGAAGAGCTCTACTATTATTTAGCGGACACCCTTCATTTTGTGGACCTGTATACGTTGGAAAGCCGCGAGCAAAAAATCGATGGCAATAACTGTAAATCAGTATTGCTAACGGAGACACGTTTGGTGAAAATATTTCCTTCGAAACTAGAAATGACAACCCTTTCTCACTAGTGATTTTCAATCTCATTGCACGACATCGTTTATCTCCCATGTTGATTCGAATTTTATTGTCGCTTGTTTTTATTCTTATATATCCAACAGCTAAAGCACAGATTGCAGGCGACTTCATGGTGGGAAGTTATGCCGATGTTATAAAGACCGACAATAGTGGTTTTGTGCATAAAGCACAGCTTGGTGCCGAGCTTAATTATTTCATCGATAGAAAATTTACAGCCACAGCAGGTATCGACATCTGGACAACTAAAAAAGTGAGTTTGGTAATTGGTGGCAGATGGTACCCGACAGCGATATTTTTTGTTCGTGCCCGTGGGCTTGTTGGTGAGAATGATTTTTCACTTGGTGCCGGATGGAACAAGCCCATCAATGAAAACTGGCGCTTCGAAGCTATTTCTGATTTTTACTTTAAGAACGACTTCGCTATTCGCGTGGGGTTTGCTTATACAATTCGGAAGAAGTGATGTTATATTTTCATTCACTTTAATGCTTACTCTTAAGCTGTTCGAGATCAATTAAATTTGAGTCATCAAAGCTTTCATCATAAGCTTCATACTATTCCTTTTTCTGCTCGGGGGTTAAGTTCTTTACTAAATCCCTATCTCCTCCCTTTGAATTCAAGAGTTCATAGATAATTGCCAACAAATCTTTATCCTCAATCTTATCAATCAAGGAGTGCAAACCATCCTTTATATCAATCGTCTTTCCCATGCCTTAATTTACAAATAATAAAAATCATTAAACAAAAAAAGCTTCCTTGTTCAGGAAGCTTTTTTTCAATATTATTCAATCCATGTTGTTGATTTAAGCAAATTGTTTAACCTCTCCCTACCCTCTCCGTGAGAGGGATATTAAAGGAGCTTAAGTCAACAACATTGATTCTTCAATACTTATTTCGCGGCAGCAAATCGTTTCGCTACCTCATCCCAATTTACCACACTCCAGAAAGCGGTGATGTAATCAGGTCTTCTGTTTTGATAGTTGAGATAATAGGCATGTTCCCATACATCAAGACCGAGTATAGGTGTTCCTTTTGCTTCGGCAACATCCATAAGCGGATTGTCCTGATTCGGTGTTGATGTCACAGCAAGTTTGCCGCTTCCATCAACTATTAGCCACGCCCATCCTGATCCAAAACGTGTAGCGCCAGCAGCAGCAAATTTAGTTTTGAATTCATCCAACGAACCAAAAGCGCTGTTGATTGCTTCAGCAAGTTCACCTGATGGTGATCCACCATTAGGACCAAGCACAGTCCAGAATAAGCTGTGATTGAAATGACCACCGCCATTGTTGCGGACAGCAGCAGGATAGCTGGATATATTCTCACATATCTCTTCGATAGAAAGTTTCTCTGCATCCGTGCCGGCCACGGCATTGTTCAGATTAGTAACATAAGCATTGTGATGCTTACCATGATGGATCTCCATCGTGCGTGCATCGATATGCGGCTCAAGTGCATTGAATGCGTAGGGTAAATTGGGCAAAGTGAAAGCCATAGTTTCTATTTTTTAATTAGGGTTGAACATTTAATTTTAAAGAACAGAATCCGGAGAATCCGAACCCTTCATCCGATTTTTACGGAAGTCAAATATACAACCATCTGCGAGAGGAGAAAATTCAAAGGGATAAGTTTATTAGCCCGTAAAGTAACGTTTACTTAATTATTGAATATCCCAGGATAAATGAATATGTGGTGTACTTTGACTCCCAACTAAGATAGTCTGATAGAATATTTCGATTCATAAAGTATCGCAATTCTCCGCTGAATCTTTTACCATAGGAGTATCCCACCCCAAAAGCCCCATTTATACTGTTACCAATTTTCAAATCATCATAAGACTGAAAGTCGATTATTGAATTCATGGGCGAATCCCAGACAACCTGTCCACTAATAAATAATCTTGACCTTTCATTAAAATACATATAGTAACGCAAACCAACGGGAAACTCAATCGACTGATAGTCAATTTTAGCGTACCTACCATAATCTAACTGCAATTGACTTGAAAATTGTTGATATGTAGGCTCAACAATAATTGACCATTTGTTCTTGTTAAAAGGAAGCATGAACTCAGCCTCTACGCCCAACCTGAAGGTGCCTTGACTGCCGAAATCGTGATGTCGTGGCACGGGCACGGAAATGTTCTGTATTGAAAGTGAGGAGACATTAAATCCGGGTCGTACCGTCAATCTAAAAAAATGCTTTTCACTTTGCGATTCAGGAATTATGAACTCAGATCCTTCGCAGTCATTGTAGTGACTGAAAAGCCTCACGAGGGCCTTTGTAGCATAAGGGATTTCACCCGTAGACCGAGCTCTCATTGGTTCACACGTCAGGTTATCCTTTAACTGCTGTTGGTATGTTTTATTCGTACCTACATAATAATCACGAGATCTATAATTTTTAAATATGAGTTGCTCTACATCCTTATCACCTATCGCGTAAAAGAAACGCGTAAGATTACTTTCCTCATAAATATAAAGTGATGCCTTCCCACGTACGAGAATTTTTAAAAAAAGTATTTCATCATTAAACACTGGCGCCCGCGAATCACTTAACTTATCCACATCACTAAGGGAGCGATCTATTTTAACTTTAAAGCGATGAAAGATCGCCCCATTGAGAATTCCAAATTCCTTAACCAGATCTAACGTTGCTCTCTCTGATGCAGCGTCATCGGATAGTTTATACTCGAAATCGAAAGGATTGTTTTTCCAGTCTACATTCTTGATT
>JBBRKB010000180.1:0-7569 GCA_038218385.1 Cytophagales bacterium
CATGGGCGTGTCCCTCGTTCCTCGGGTCGTGCTCCCGGCACTCGCCAACCAGCCGCACATGCCACTTCGGGCTCAAACAAATGCCGGTATCACTCACGCAGCGCAGTGTCACTTCACGTCTTTGATACACATGCACTTTAACAAATGCCTGCGGGCAGGGTTCCATCCCTCACGCAATACCTACTCATATAGCCTTTACACTTTCCGATAAAAAACCTAGCTTTATCTACTGTTGAAGTCCCTCTCTATGTTTCTTGCAAGGGTATAGGAACGAAGTGTTGGCAGCGTAATAGAAGAAGGTCCGCAGTGCAATAGCAGCGTTATCATCAAACAAATAAATAAAACCCCATGGAAAAGTTCGTCTCAAACAAAGGAGTTAGTCTTTATGCTTATAAAGGTGACGCCATGACATTGCTGGCTTTTGATTTAGACAAAAGCTTAATCAAAAATTTTGTTGGCTTCACCATTAAAGTGACCACCGATGAAAGATCATTTTATATTTACAATAAAATGAAATTCAAGGATGGAATAAAACTCCATCGGGAGCCAGCATTTAAAAACCAGAGGCTCAGTACAGAGTTCTCACCCATTCAAAAATACAGATGGATACATGTGCCGTCAACCATACACTATGTTGACAATCCATACTTTGGAGATTACACGTACCATGTTACACCTCGCTATGTTGAAAAGAAAAAACTTTTGCCGCTCGATGATAGCATGACGGTGAAGGCAACCATTGACGTAAATCCGTTTAAAGATGGTGATATCTCCGTGGGCTTTACGCGGTCATTTATTTCTTCACAGGCATTTGGCTATCACTTTGGCAATCAGCTAAACCTGCGACCGTCCAATAATAAATTGACTTTTAATATTAAGACGCAGGCGGGAACTGTAAAGCGCCTTAATAATGTAACAGGTAAAAACGTGGATGCAACATTCACCTATGAAGACATTCATGAATATCTGGGCTGGCAGGCACATGATAGGGTAATGGAGTTTTTAGATGAAGTGGTGAAAAATAAGGCTTTGAAACTAGATGCCTTTATTTATGATTTGAACGAGCCTACTGTAATAAAAAAATTGCTGACGCTGGCAAAGCAAGGACGTGTCAGAATTTTGTTGGACAATTACGCAGGTCACGTTGATCCGGATTGTGCAGAAATGAAATTTGAAGCCGAGTTTCTTAAAGTGGCCAAAAACAAAGACGATATCTTTCGGGGCCATTTTGGAAGCCAGGCACATTCAAAAGTTTTTATTCAAAGGAAAAAAAATGCAGTGGCTAAAGGCGTAAAGGTATTAACCGGCTCTACCAACTTTACTCTTAATGGCTTATATGTAAATGCGAACCATACCTTAACTTTTAATAACACATCGGTTGCCCAGCTTTATGCTGATGCTTTTGATAATTCTTTCGGCAAGGAAGAAATGAAAGCTTTTAAGAAATCTAAGATGGCATCAAAAGATTTTGTTTTTAATGCTTGCGGCTTACCTGAAATGACCATCCGTTTCTCGCCACATCCGGCAAAATATGTAGACGAATTTTTTAAAACTATTCAGAACAAGATACTCAGCGCCTCTAGCGATGTTCTGTTTGCTATTATGTTGGATGAGAGTAAAAGCGGAATACTGGATGCTGTTCGGCAACAGGTAGAATCAGATGATATTTTCACAGCTGGAATTACAGATGTTAGAAAAGGCATGCAACTCTATACACCAGGCAAGAAGACAGGTGTGCGGATTTCCGGACTATCCATTGCTAATAAATTACCCAAACCCTTTAATGATATTATTAAAGTGCCGGGTCTTGGTCACAGCATCCATCATAAATTTATTGTGGTTGACTTTAAGGGAGAGAACCCTGTAGTATACTGCGGTAGCAGCAACCTTGCGTATAGCCCGGAACAAAAAAATGGAGACAATCTTCTGGAGATACGCGACAAGGATGTGGTTACAGCCTTTGCTATTGAAGCCATACGGCTAATCGATCATTTTCATTGGCTGAATAAACTTGTAAGTAAAGGGGTTACAGAACAAGAAATGTTTTTGTATGATGGTAAAGAAAAAACAAAATGGTATAGCAAATATTACAATCCAAAAGATCTGAAGTTTTTGGAACGAACCCTGCTTATGAAATAATAGAAATTCTTGATTAAGAAGAAAGATAAATTCCTACCCTTGTAAAATTCTTATAAGGTCATCATTGATGTAGAAAATTTCTTTTCCTTCTTTTTTAGGCGTTAGGATTTTTGCTGACACCAACTCGTCCATGTACCGAGTGAGCGTAGTCCTTGATTTTTTATTCAGCACATCACCAACTACACTCGGGCGACTATAGGGCTGACTGAATAAGGCTTCATTAATATCTTTGTTGTACCATTTTATTTTTTTTCTGCCCGCATCTAATGTAAGATCCATTTGGGTTACTATCTGATTGATTAAATCATTCGTGAGCAACGAAGTATTTTCAACGGCATCGAGCATATAAAGAATCCAGCTTTTCCAGGATGCGCGTTGTGTTACGCCAGCAAGATGGTGATAGTAGTCGTCCTTATTAATAATGATGTACTTTGACAAGTACAGTATAGGAGTTATGAGTAATTTTTTATTGACCAGATATAAGAGATTAAGAACGCGACCTGTTCTTCCGTTGCCATCCGGGAATGGATGTATCGCCTCAAATTGATAATGGGCAATGCACATTTTAAGCAGCGGATCAGCAGGGTATTGTTCATCATCGTTTAGGTAGATGATTAAATTTTCCATTAAGCCCTCAAGGATGCCTTCTCCTCTTGGGGGTGTATAAATTGTTTCGCCTGGTTTTATTTCACTATCGCCACGCTTGATCACAACCATTGCCTGCGGAGATCTTAGGCTGGCGGATGTATCTTTAATTTGTTGGAAGATTTTTGTGATCAGATTTAGATCTATGCTTTGATGTTTTTTCAGTGTATGATACCCACCCCAAAGCGCTTCACGATAACGAAGTACTTCTTTTGTAGCCAGATCTGTTCTATCTTCTTTTGTTGTGTCTGAGATTGCCCTGTATAATGCATCTTCGGTTGTAAAAATATTTTCGATGGCGGTCGAAGTTTTCGCCTCCTGTAAACCAATCGTATTTATTAACATTTCAGGGTTAGGAAGCCGAAGCACATTGCTATTGACTGTTGCCAATGCGCGCGATGCCTTGACAAGCTTTTTAAGGATATCAACATCACTATCAATTTCTTCTGGGGGAGGAAGAACAGGAAGTTCATTAAAAGGGTTGTTTCTATCGTATTTTACCATCACATGTCCATTTTAGATTAAAATATGAACATGAGCCCAATTTATGTCCAATAAATGGACATAAACAATAGACGTGTCCAGTTTTTAATAAAAAATGGACACGTTGTCAAAATATGTCCAGTTATTGGACATGAATCAATCCCACCCATTAAATCCTCAATGATGCGTTAGCTGAAAAAAATTCAAACCTCCATAGGGGTGAATACACACGTGGTTGTCATAGACCCAAAAACAGCAAAACATTAAATTATATGAAATCAAGAATCAATTCCCTATTAAGCTTAAGTCTTCTCCTGATCGTTTTTGGCCTTACGGCTTGTCATACCGAAGACCCTGGCCCGCTGCAAGAAGATCGCAAAAGTTTTTCCGTTGTCGATTTCGATCGTTTAGAAATGGGCAGTGCATTTATTATCGATGTAACACAAGGTAGTTTTTTCAGCATTGAAGCCCGAGGCGACAGCCGAAATGTTGATGATCTGAAAGTGTACAAAGATGGCAACACCCTCGTGGTCAAGTATGAGACCCATCACAACCGTAAGCACGATACCTTCATCACCATCACGATGCCCTCACTTCGTTCGGTTAATTTTTCGGGAGCCAGCAACTCCACTGTATTTGGCTTTACAGAAGATAAGGTTGATATGTATCTTTCGGGTGCGTCTGTTGGTCAAGTTAATCTTGAGGCTGATGACCTTAACATTGTTTTGTCAGGCGCCTCCAATCTTACGTTGACAGGTGAAGGGCTCAAGCTTACGTCTGAAATTTCTGGCGCCTCCACGTTAAACGCATTTAACTTTGATGTAAGCGAAGTAAAACTGAATGCTTCAGGAGCAAGCAAGGCACATGTGTTTGCCAATGATCAACTAGATGTGAATGCCAGCGGTGCAAGTGTTGTCTATTATAAAGGAAACCCAACTATTAGTAGCTCTGTATCGGGTGCGAGCTCGGTGGTAAAGTATTAATAATTTAATAATAGCCTCGAGCTGCGAGCTATGAGTTGCGAGTAAACACTCACAGCTTGTAGCTCATGGCTCGCCGCTATTTAAAATCCTCCCGTTGTAAAAGATTAGAAACTTTTTAACCACCTTTGCTTAAGCTTGGAAAGCTCAACCCTTTAATGCCTATGATTCTGCTCGCTTAAAAATTGGTCACACACCAATATACCTATGCTTCACATTCTGTGAATCGAACAGTTTCATTATTCATTTTACAATTTCTCCCATATGAGTTTTTCTACAAAAGCGGGTACTCTATTTTCCCTATTTAAACAAGCCATCCGCGGTGATGAACAGAACTTCACCGAGGGCAGTATTAACAAAGCAATATTTCTTCTTTCTGTACCCATGGTGCTGGAGATGGTAATGGAAGCACTCTTTGCCGTGGTTGATGTGTTTTTTGTTAGCAGGCTAAATGACAATGACGCGGTAGCCACCGTGGGTCTTACGGAGTCGGTGCTTACCTTAGTTTATTCAGTTGCCATTGGTCTGAGCATGGCAGCAACCGCCATGATAGCCAGAAGGATAGGAGAGAAGGATCCGAAGGCTGCATCTGTAGCGGCCATTCAGGTAGTGTATATTGGTATCGGTTTTTCTATGATGATCAGTATCACCGGTCTTGTCTTCTCCAAAGAAATACTGGCCTTGCTAGGAGCAAATGAGGGTATTATCGCACGGTGCTCCAGTTACACACGGTGGATGTTCGGTGGTAATATTTCCATCATGATGCTCTTTCTTATCAACGCTATTTTCAGAGGCGCAGGTAATGCAGCTATCGCAATGCGTTCGCTTAGCTTGGCCAATGGATTGAACATTATCCTTGATCCTTTTTTTATTTTAGGAATTGGAAATATTGAGGGATTGGGTGTGGAAGGTGCTGCCATTGCCACCAACATCGGCAGAGGTATTGGTGTGATGTATCAACTCTATCATTTGTTTAAAGGAAACAGCGTGATAAAAATCCGTGAAGAAAGTTTCGCTGTTCGATGGGACTTGATTGGGCGATTGTTAAAACTTGCTGCTGGTGGCACGGGTCAATTTATCATTGCTTCTGCCAGTTGGATTTTTTTGATTCGTATCATTTCAACCTTTGGTAGTGTGGCGTTGGCAGGGTATACCATTGCCATCCGGGTAGTGATCTTTAGCATACTGCCTGCATGGGGCATGGCCAATGCAGCAGCCACGTTGGTAGGACAAAATCTTGGTGCAGGGCAACCCGACCGAGCGGAAAAATCTGTGTGGAAGGCAGCTTTTTACAACATGATATTTCTGGGTTCGATATCCGTTGTGTTTTTGGTATTGGCAAAACCGATCATTCAATTTTTTACTACCGATCCTGAAGTTTTGAAATATGCTGTTCGATGTCTGCAGGTGGTTTGTCTAGGGTATGTGCTGTATGCATATGGGCTTGTGATTGGCCAATCGTTTAACGGTGCGGGTGATACACGCACACCTACGATACTGAATTTTTTCGGATTCTGGATGGTGCAGATACCGCTTGCTTACCTTTTGGCGGTGCATTATGAGAATGGTCCCACAGGGGTATACGCTGCCATAGCCGTTGCAGAATCCTTGCTGGCTCTTGTCAGTATTTATGTATTCAGGAAGGGGAAATGGAAGGTGACTAAAGTCTAGGGAAAAGCTATAAGCCTAGAGCTACGAGTTTCGAGAAGTTACTCGTGGCTCGCAGCTCATAGCTCGTAGCTATTTTTTTCATGGCTGCTTTTTCCTAAACGCTGCTTCAAATGCTTTCTTCAATTCCTCGCCAGCTTTTTGAAGGTTTGCTTCCACTTCTTTCCATCGGTCTTTGTTCTTTGCCTCCTCGCGCAACTGCTCGGCTGATGTCTTTAGTTCTTCATATTTCTCCTGAAATTCTTTGTTGAGGCGCTGTGATGCTTCGTCTAGCTCTTCTACAAATTGATCTACCTTTTTACCAAAGTTTTTAAAGGCTGCTTCTGTTTTTCCTTCTTGTTCGTTGTTCATACAAATTTTTGTTTATGGATTCTTCTCAGACACTGAACATCCCGTTGGGTGCCATATTTTATTTTATACGGATGTAGTTGTTTTTTCGATGAAGATACGCCATTCAAATTTTAAATTAATTAACTTGACCCATTCATAAAACATTGAAATGCCGTGAGAAGAGTGTCCATTTTGTTCGTGCTGTTGATACTGCTGATGGGGAGTTGTGCTTCGCATAAGCCACACGGAAAGTTAAAACCAGGAAAGCCCATTCCATGTCCACATAAAGACTGCTGATGAATTTACGAAAAATAGTGATAGCCATCGATGGGTACTCGGCATGCGGAAAAAGTACAACTGCCCTTGAGGTGGCACAAATAGTAGGCTATACATACATCGACACGGGGGCCATGTATAGAGCAGTCACTTTATATTTTTTAGAGCACCATGTTGCCTTGTCAAACCCTAAGGAGGTGGGTGCCGCGTTGGAGAAAATTGCCATCACCTTTCATGTTAATAAAAATAATGTGTCCGAAACTTTTTTGAATGGACTTAATGTAGAGCAGGAGATCCGCAAGATGAAGATCTCCCAAAATGTGAGTCAGGTAAGTGCCATCAAAGAAGTGCGCAAGGCCATGGTAGCTCAGCAGCGTAAACTGGGTAAGGAGAAAGGTGTTGTGATGGACGGCAGGGATATGGGTACAGTAGTTTTCCCTGAAGCGGAGTTGAAAGTTTTTATGAATGCCGAGATGATGGTGCGTGCCATTCGAAGACAGCGGGAATTATTGGACAACGATAAACTCATTGACCTCGATGATGTCATCGCCAACATTACCACCCGAGATACTATAGACACCAGTAGGGAAGAAAGTCCACTTCGTCAAGCGGATGATGCCATCGTTATAAATACCACCCACATGATGATTGATGAACAAGTTGAAGAAGTGGTAAGATTGGCTTTTTCCAGAATTATTTCACTGACATTAGCTAAAGTTTAATGAGCTTTTAATGTGATCTGTACCTGGTCATTGTTCATTCTATTTAATGTTCCTTAATCCTTCCCGGATAGTAAAAAATTACTATTTTTGCCACGTTTCCTAAACTAATGATCGCCATTAAGCATGGGCAAATTTATCCGATTAAAGAAGGGCTTTGATATCAACCTCGTAGGGAAAGCAGCCCTTACATTTGCATCTACAGAACAACCTGATCTTTTTGCTATTAAGCCAACCGATTTTCAAGGCGTGTACATGCCTAAGCTAATGGTGAAAGAAGGGGACGATGTGAAAGCGGGTACCCCGTTGTTTCACGACAAAAAACATGA
>JBBRKB010000181.1:0-7564 GCA_038218385.1 Cytophagales bacterium
TCTTGTTCTTCGGCAGCTTTGAAATCGCTCACACTACCCATGGTCGAGATCAGGGCGCTCACATCCTCGGATGTTATCACCTGCTTGCCTTCGTTGAGTTTGCTCAGGAAAATTTCCGCGATCCGGCTCTCAATATCAGCCAGAATTTCTGCGCTGTCTTCAAAGGAAGAGAAGTACTTGTTGATGGAGTCGAGGTATTTCTTCAGCGTTTCATAGCCATCTTCCTCGATGTGAAAAATGATGCCGCTTATGTTTATACTAATGTTCTTGTTCATGGTCGTATAAAAATCAAATTAATTGGATTGGGATTTGGCTGTGATCATATGCGTGGAATGCGTAAGGTCATTCCACGTTTCGGAAAGTTTCTCCAAAAATTTACTACCCTTGTCGGTGAGCGTGTAATATTTACGTGGCGGTCCAGACTTTGATTCTACCCATTTGTACTCCAACAACCCCGCATTCTTTAGCCGGGTGAGCAGCGGATACAGAGTTCCTTCTACCACAATCAACCGGGCTGCCGTCAATTCATCCAACATGTCGGATGCATAAACTTCGCCTCGTGAGATGATGTGAAGGATGCAATACTCCAGTATCCCTTTACGCATCTGCACTTGCGTATTTTCAACATTCATGTCCATCTTCAATTATTTAGTACTGGAACTGTATACGCAAAAGTACTATGTATGGCCAAGTACTGGATGAAATTATTTAAATTATTTTTAAAAGCGCACCCAGTTTTTTTTAAATCCCTGATTTTGAGTGAATTTGCTTACTTTTACAGCCTGAAATGTATCCATCCCGAGGTCAGTATTGAATGAGGCGAGTAGTTATTTTAGTGGGGTTTCTTTTGGTCAGGGTTGTTGGCTGGTGCCAGGTGGGAAATGAATGGATAAAATTCAACCAAGATTATTACAAAATACCGGTCGCCAAGAATGGAATGTACCGATTGACCTACACGGATCTTCAAGATGCTGGCTTTCCTGTTTCATCTGTCGATCCCAGAAGGGTGCAGCTTTTTCATCGCGGGCAAGAGCAAGCTCTATATATAGAGGGCGAGAGTGATGCTGTCTTTGACGCTACTGACTTCATCGAATTTTATGGAATTAAAAACGATGGCACCCTCGATGCTAGTTTGTATGAACCATCTTCAGCGCAGCCGCATCCGTACTATAATCTCTATACTGATACTACCAGTTATTTCCTCACCTATACATTAGCTCAGTTGGGCCAACGGATGGAAAGTTCAACGGAGATCAACGTCACCAACATTCCAAAAGAAAACGCCCACGTTGATGAAAAATTTTTGGTGCTCAGTGACCAGTATTCACCAGGAAAAACAGAATATGATTACATCCGTATTTCAGCATTCGATGAAGGTGAAGGATGGACAGGGGTAACCGTGCGTGATGGACAAACCAAGGATTACGCACTCACAGGATTGAGCAATGTTGTTACCAGCGGTGTCGTTCCCAGTGTAGAGTTAATGTTAGTTGGAAGATTTACGGGAAGCCATCCGGTGGAGCTATGGGTCGGATCTTCCGCCGCTTCCCTTCGGCTACTTTCCACACAGACACTTTCTGGATTTCAATCAAAAAAAATAAATCTTGATTTGGCTTTTACGGATATTGGAGTGGGCGGAACTTTTACATTGCGAATAGTGCCCACCACTACAGGCAGTGCGGCAAACATTGTCAGCGTTTCATATATTAAGGTGCAGATCCAGCAGCAAACAAATGCGGAAAATCTAAACGAAAAATTTTTTCAACTTCGTCCCAATGGAACTGGTAAATCGTATGTTGAAATGACCAACTTCCCATCGGGCGCCAGGTTATATGATGTAACCGATCGTGCCCATCCGGTGATGATACGGACAACACAAACATCTACACTTAATGCTCTTGTGCCTAGCACCTTTACATCGCGAAAGCTTTTTCTTACCAACGCAGCTACTAAACCTTCAATAAATAAAATAACATTCAGAAATATAACGCCTGGGGTAGCCGATTATATTATCATCAGCCATCCAAAGCTGCGCGATGGTGCATTGGGATATGATGATCCCGTGAAAGCGTATGCGGACTATCGTGAAAGCCAGGAAGGTGGAGCGTACAACACATTGGTAGTAGACATCAATCAGCTCTATGATCAATTTAACTATGGTGAAATTTCGCCACGGGCTATCCGTAATTTCATGAAGTGGCTTATCGGTAGTAAGATGCCAAGCTATCTTTTTCTGGTTGGTAAAGGATTGGATGTCAACTATAATTATTATCGCAATCCATCAGCGTTTGTCAATTATAAAGGATTGGTACCCACGGCAGGATATCCTGCATCGGATATGTATTATACCGCAGGGCTTGCCGGAACTACGTATGAACCTGCCGTTCCAACCGGACGATTGACGGCCATGTTCCCCATTCAGGTTGCAGCCTATCTTAACAAGGTGAAGGAAATGGAAGCACTGCCCTATACCGCATTATGGAGAAAAAATTTACTTCACTTAAGTGGAGGGATCTATGCAGGAGAGCCACAACTTTTCAAACAATACATGAAGGACTTTCAACAACAAGCGGAGACTGTTTTTCTCGGTGGAAAAGTGAAAGCCATACCCAAGCAGTCTACCGACATTGATTTTATAAATGTATCGGATGAAATAAATAAGGGGTTGAACCTTGTCACCTTCTATGGTCACTCATCTCCCGGTACTATTGATTTTGATATAGGGTTTGTCTCTGATCCCATATTAGGGTATAACAACAAAGGCAAGTATCCCATGTTTTTGTTGAATGGATGTACGGCCGGTTCTTACTTTTTAAACACTTTTCTCTTTGGCGAAGACTGGATCATGACGGCTGATAAAGGCGCTGTTGGTTTTATCGCCCATAGCGGATATGGGTTATCGAATACATTGAAACGTTACTCCGATTTCTTTTACGCTACTGCCTATGGTGATTCAACCTTGTTCAAACAAGGTATTGGTGATATTCAAAAAGTGACAGCACAACGATACATGACTGACGCTTCACCTTCTATGGCAAACGTTTCGCAGGTACAACAAATGATTTTGCTGGGCGATCCGGCGGTTAAACTTTTCGGTGCTCCCAAGCCCGACTATGCCATTGCCGAAAGCGATTTGTATGCCACTACATTTGATGGGAATCCGATTACAGCGCAGACCGATTCTTTTGCCCTTCATGTGATTATTAAAAATTTTGGAATGGCAAGGCGTGATACCTTGCCTGTTCGCATAACCAGAACCTTCAGCGATAATTCATTTATAGTATATGATACAATTTTTGCACCTGTACTCTATGCCGATACATTGGTATATGTAATCAGAAAAGACAGGGCAGACAATGGTGGCAACAATTCATTTAAAATTGAAATTGATCCAAACAATAAATTTACGGAGCTAACCAAGCTCAACAATGTGGCTACACTTGGCGTAACTATTCCGTTGAATGGAACCCGTAACCTGTTTCCATACGACCATAGCATCGTCCATACCCTTAGCACCGATTTGCGGTTTCAGGCAACTGATATTTTTTCAGACAAGCGTGACTTTATGTTGGAGATAGATACGCTTCAAACGTTTACCAGTTCTTACAAGCAATCATTTTCTTTGGAGGGAAAAGTGTTGGTGGAGAAACAAATAGTTTTACTACCGCAAGATTCGTTGGTATATTATTGGCGAACGAAATTGGCTAATCCATTGCCCGGTGAAAGTGAGGAATGGATGTGGAGTTCATTTGTCTATATAAAAGATGGTCCCGATGGTTGGGCACAGATGCATTTTCCGCAATACCTTAAGAATGAATCGGAAGGGCTGATCAGGGACACAGGTGCGCGTGAATTAAGATTTGAAGAAACTTCCACCAGTGTTTATATTAATAATTTTGGGTCGGCAAATCCGGCTACCAATCTTAATGTTTCTATCAAGTTGAACGGTGCGGAGTATCAACTTAAATTTAGTTCTGTTACAGAGCGCGTGCCTTGCCGCAATAACACCATTAACCTTATTGCTTTCAGCAAAGTCACAACCGTACCGTACGCTGCCATCGATTATGGTTTTGGTGATCCACGAACATGTGGAAAAGAACCTCAGGTAATTGGTAGTTTTATCACGAGCCAGTTGGAAATCCCCGGACTTGGCATCAGTGAATACATCGACAAAATTAAACCCGGTGACTCGGTAGTTGTTTTTTCAATTGGCAATGCAGGATTTAATACATGGTCAGCTGCAGTGAAGAATAAACTTGGTGATCTGGGTATCAGTGTGGCGCAGATTGATCTTCTACAAACGGGTGAGCCTGTGGTGATTTTTGGAAAGAAAGGATCGGTGAGCGGATCTGCTGTTGTTCATAAAACTTCTGGGTCGCCCGCCAATCAACAGTCCCTTATTGTATCGGGCACGATCACGGGCAGGTACACCTTTGGCAATATGAAATCATCCCTCATTGGCCCCGCTGCAGAATGGAAAAACGTTCATCAACAATATCGCATGGACGAAGCATCTGATGTGGCCTATGTAAATGTATATGGTTTAGATCTTCAAGGTAAAGAAACATTGTTGCTTGAAGATGTTTCACGAACGACATCGCTGTCTGGTATTGACGCGAAGGATTATCCGTATTTGAAACTGCTTTATCATGCAGAAGATGACTTGAATTTGACGGCACCTCAATTAAGCAAATGGATTGTAGCGTATACACCTGTTGCTGAAGGTATTTTATTTTTCAATGGTGAAAGGGAACAGGTAAATCTTGTGGAAGGGGAGACATGGTATGGAACGTATGGATTTGTTAATATTTCTGATAAAGTATTTAGCGATTCACTTACGGTACGAACTCAATTTTTTAATAAAACAACGCGCCTGGCTGATCAGGTGTTAAAAAAAATAAAGGCACCTGCGCAGGGTGATACCACGGAATTCTCTGTCCACTTTAATTCCTTTGATAAAACAGGAAACAATGATCTAAGTGTTTTCGTAAATCCACGGATTTTACCAGAACAATACTATGAGAACAACAACATTGAAATACAGAATTATCTCTATGTGGAGCCCGATGTGTTCGGGCCTGTAATGGATGTAACCATTGATGGCCGTCATGTACAGAACGAAGATTTTGTATCATCGAATCCTTCGATTGTTGTAAAGATATGGGACGAAAATAAATTCATTCATAAGATTGATACAATGGGTGTAAAAATTTTTCTTCAATATCCGTGTGATGTGGATTGTCAATTTGAACAGATTTATTTTTCCAACAGCAATGTGAGTTGGCAACCGGGCACCGCTGAGAAAGATTTTACCGTTGAGTTTGCACCCAGGCAATTAGAAGAAGGGATGTATGTGTTACGCGTGGAAGCAAGTGATGCGCGCAATAATCCTTCCGGTGCCAATGCGTATGAAATTTCTTTTCAGGTCAGCTTTGAATCTTCCATTACATTCATGGCACCATACCCCAACCCAACACAAGGCAACGTTACATTCACGTTTACTATTTCGGGGGAATCTTCTCCCGATTATCTTTTCATTCAAATTTTCGGCACGGACGGAAGACTGGTGCGTGAGTTAAAAAAACAAGATGCATTTTTTGTGGGTACCAACGAGCTCGTCTGGGATGGTAAAGATGAGAAGGGCGAAGGGCTACCATCAGGGCTTTATGTGTATCATGTAAATGTATTCAAAGAAAATAACCCTGTGAATGTAACAGTACCGGCCGGTGCCCGTTACGTTAAAGGTGGATACGGAAAGATCGCGATTGTTCGTTGAATCGCCCGCGTGTGGGGACTACCCGATTTATTTAACGTAAGAATTTTTTTAATTTACGTCAAGTTAATTACTGAAAAGCCGTTAAAAAAAAACCTTCAAAAATTTAACTCAAAATTTAACTCAATCAACCATGAAAAAACTATTTCTCATTCTGTTTCTTTCGGTTTCCACTACATTTCTATTTGCTCAAGGGTTTGGTATAGGGATTAAGGCCGGAGCCAATTTTGCTGATGTCAAGCGTGAGGATATTAACACTTCTTCCATTACTGGTTTTCATGCTGGTGCCTATCTCAATCTGAATTTTTCAGAGAAGTGGGGTATTACCCCTGAAGTCTTGTGGAGCCAGCAAGGTTCAAAATTTAAAACATCGGACTTTAAAACGGATTATGTTAATGTGCCTGTGATGTTACGGTTAATGCCAACTTCGTGGATAAGTCTTGAGGCCGGTCCACAGTTTGGTTTTTTAATAAACGCAAAGGAAGGCGGCGTGAATATTAAAAACGATTATAAGAATAACGATTTTGGTGTGGCGTTTGGTGCGGGACTACATTTTCCACTAGGTATTAGCGCAGGTGCTCGCTACGTGCTTGGTTTCAATAATATATCGGAGGTAAGTTCCGAGGATATTAAGAACCGTACGTTTCAAGTTTATGTGGGCTGGACATTGTTTGGAGAAAACTAGAATTAGTTTAACGGAATATGAAAGGCTTGTATATAATGCAGGCCTTTTTTTATTCCGTAAAATTTTATCTGAATAAAAGTTACTTCACATCCAGCCAGCCATTATCCTCCAGCCAATCTGCCATACGTTGTGGCCACGTACTGATCGTCTTTAGTTTTGAGCGGTTGCCCATGTTAAAACCATGTCCACCTTTTGTGTATAAGTGAACTTCAATGGGCACACTGTTTTCCCGGTAGAGACGAAGTAGTTTTACAATGGGTTCGGAGCAACATTGATCATCATTGGCAGCAACCATAAAAGCAGGCGGAGCAGTTTTATCAATTTTCTCTGGAATAAAAAGAGGGCCGGAATAAACCAAAAGTTGAAAATTAGGTTTGCCGTTTAATTTATCAATGGGATCTTTTGCATTTTCATTGCCAGTGCCATCATCATAGGCGATCAGCGAAACTACTTCACCACCAGCAGAGAAACCCAATATACCTATGCGCTCAGGATTAATATGGAATGCAGTTGCTTTGCTACGGATCAATCTCATGGCACGATAGGCGTCTTGCTTCACGTGTTCCTCAAGTTTGTAAGGCGAATTTTCTTCACGCGCGAGTCGGTATTTTAAAACGAATGCCGTGATCCCTAATGTGTTTAGATATTCGGCAGCCTCTGTACCTTCTGCTTTAATGACTAACTGCCGGTGTCCACCGCCCGGACAAATTAATACAGCGGTACCATTTGCTTTTTCTTTCGGGGGAAGGAATACTGTGATGGAGGGATTGTGAATATTTTTCACCCACCAGTCTTTTGCTTCTTCAGGTTCGTTCTTTCTGTTTTCAAAACCAGGTGCTCCATTCGGCCAAAGTGATATGACTTCAGGATTGGATTGGGCAGAAGATAGAAGTGGTACAAAGAGAAATGAGAGTAGGTAAATGTAGAGGCGCATACTAGTAGTAAATATGGATTCATGTAATGGTACTGATTTTTGATGGATAAAGAAAGATTAAAACATAGAAGAAAATTCGATTGTATATGGATAATTTAAGCCATCACTTATTCTGTAAGTAAGTACGTAATGGAATTGCTGCCGATTCATAAGCGCTGTTAGGAATGGTGAA
>JBBRKB010000182.1:0-7537 GCA_038218385.1 Cytophagales bacterium
CGGTGGGATTTTCACTTTATATGCGCTGTCCGTGTAGTTACCATTTTGTTAAACAGTTTTGAAAACCAGCTGGAGTTCCTGTCAAGCAATTACGGGATGCCTCACTTCCATTATTCCTACATGCCACGTGGATTCAGGTATGCAATTAAACCATCTGGAAAAAAAACCCACGGCGGGGCCCTGTCTTTCCGAACGAAGTGGGGAATCCCGTAATCACATCCCGCAAACTTCGGTGAATGCAATTAAACCATCTGGAAAAAAAAACCAAAGCCCCTTCACGTTCAAAGATGGCTTAGGGTTATGAAACAGAAAAAGGATCCTGAGAGAAACCGGAAACCTACCTGGAGTGAGACGATGAAAGATGTGGCTGCCGTGAAGACATTTCAAGTGGATGGCAATGTGGAAATTCTTTGTTTCATCTGCAATGGTTCAGTGCCATCACCTCATGAAGTTTTGCATCATTGATTGGATGCGTTAAGATGAAATGACTACCAGAGGAATATCCGGACTCGTAATGTTCTTACTCAAATCAACCCGGAAACGCTTATCCCGTATAAATGGTAACTTTTGAGGCAGCAGATCTTATAAAACACAATCGCCCTTCACAGCTGACAGCGTAAAACATGGGTATGTTATTATCAACACGTGATATGGCGCAACTGCACATTGAGCCCGACGCAAATGGGGCATTAAGTCTACTCTCTCCGCACGAATTTCAACACCTCCGGCGATAACTGATTATCGCTATCCGTGTGCAGTACCGATATGTCGCCCGTGGTTTCCAGCACCACAGCAAGCACCTGATCCATTTGGGTCACATTGGCCTCGCGGAGTTTCGCGTAGAGGTCGCCTTCCGTTATGCGGCTGGCTTTCATATTGGCGTGGAGGATGCGCGGCCCATCCATCAGCAATAGCGGCGTGTTGCTGATGGCATTGTCAAAGGCATTGCTTTGCTTTCGCAAAAAGGCTACCAGGGCCTGCATGCCGATAAGTACGATAAGTCCTGTGACTCCCGTAGCCACAGAGAGCGAGTCAGAGAGCATCGTAGTTGCGATGATGCTACCAATGGCGATGGTGATGGCAAAGTCAAAACTGCTCATCTTGGCAAATGTGCGCAGGCCATTGAGGCGCGTGATGGCGATCACCGAAAGGTAAATCAGGACGGTGGAAATAACCGTCGTTGTCAAGGCATTTAAATCAGAATAAAGCCAGGAAAGATCGTAGAGGAATTTCATAGTTTTTGGGTAAATTGATATGTAATTCGTCCTTCGAGGCAATCACCGCGCCGGAATGAATTTGCACGCCTTTATCAAAACACAATCATTGTATCCAGGTTATTATCCGTACCATCCAATTTGGACGAATACAAGAAAAATTTGCCATACCCGCTAACGCGGCCATCTACGACGTGTCGAGCTCTTCGGGCGAGCGTAATCGCCCAATCACAACAATTCCCCAGCAATGCCACGCGCACCAAATATAAATGAACGAGGGAAGTTTAATTGTTTTTCTAATTATCACGCAGACGAGATGAAAAATTGAAAAAGCAGTGCAAGATTCAGAAAAAGCAATACAAAATTCCAAAAAACAAATTCGAAATTTTGAAAAAGCAATTGAAGAGCGCTCTAAACAATTAGAAATTCTGAAAAAGCAATTCAAAATTTTGGAAAAGCAATTCAAAACCTGATAATGCAATTGATAAGGGCCGGCAATCAAGCAACGACGTGGAAGCCGCCGGTGAATTCTAATTTCATAAACATGAAAAGGAATGTAAAGTTGGGTCTTTCGGGACTAAATGCCCAGGCATTGGCGGCCAAAACGTTGGTGACTGAGGGAAGCATGACGTGGAATGTCACCGGAATGATTTCGGTGGGGTTTTTTTGTTATTGGGGGTGGGAGGGGAAGGGATAAGTGCGCTTTGGCCCATGGCACAGAATCGGAATTAGAAGCACTAAACCATCTGCAAGCGCTGAATCCTTTGTAGACAAGACAAAAAGCTTCACCTGCCTGCCGGACCCCGCAGGATTAAGAACTGAATCCACTTGTATTGCGGGATGCCCGTGGCGCAATTATCTGATTTGCAATTTAACTTCCTGAAAAACCTGGAATATTGAAAATGCCAACTGCCAGGTCTACCCAAATTAACAACAAAGCCAATAAAATGGCTACAGAAAAGAGGATTCTGATAGTCGTATTATTTACTTTTCTCAGCACCAGTTCACATAACAGTGCTGTGCCGAATAACAGAAATCCAATAATTAGGAAGTCGTCCAACTTCCAATTAAATCCTTGCCCGTCAACGCCTGTGCCTATTGTGAGTTGTAATGCAACAGGGATAAGCAATAAAATTGTTGCACCAATTAAGAAACCTAAAAGTCTTTTATTCGGTTTGTTTGTTAGAGTCTGAGTAGTTTTCACCATGTTTTTTTAGAGGTTGGTGTAGTAAGTGTTCTGTTGAATTTGAAAGTGCTTTGAGATACAAAGTAAAATATAAAAAGCGAGACATCATACTGTTTTGTCAGGAAAATATAGATTCTGTGATTGGGAGCGACTCATATACAAAGGTCACTGGGCTACAAAACGGTTGAGGCCTGGATGCATGATGTGCCCTGGCCTTGCTAACTTTGTGGCAGGGCGGATTTTGTAAGCATTGATTGGTCTGTGTCAATCTCTGATAGATTCATGACAACATCAGAGCACAAGAGCAAAATCACAAAAGCTAAGCGCATGAGGAATGCCATTGCGACTTATCATCCATATCCATTCACACCATCACCAAGTACCTTCGGCTTTGATAAAAGAAAAACCCACCAGAATGATTTCGGTGGGTTTTTCTTTTTACGGTTGTTTCAGATGGAAAATGATTGCGGCAGGATTTTTCCCGAAGCAAAAACGCTGTATATATGGTGTAAATTCAAATTAAAAAAAAACGGAGAAAGAATTCTCCGTTTTTTTTGGTGTTTGCATTATTTTTTTTCATTACCGACAGGTTCTTCCTCTTCCTGACTGGCCTGAATGTTGACTGCAGAAAGTGCTACTTCAGTTAATTTTTCATCGGCCGCTTTTTCTTCGTTCAGCGTTGTCAACAATAATTCAGCAGCCTCATCCAGGCCGAGCGTTTCAGCAAACTGCCGAAGCGTGCCATAAGAGGCAATTTCGTAGTGTTCCACTTTTTGTCCGGCTGAAATAATACCAGCATCACACATGGGACCATCTTCACATTCTTCCATAATGGCTTCTGCTTCCTTAATCAAGCCTTCCATTGCTTCGCATTTTTTTGCTGTAGCTTTCTTTCCAATTGCTTCAAAAACCTGCTCTACCCGGGTAACCTGCTCTTTTGTTTCTGCCAGGTGATCTTCCAAAGCCTGGATCAATTCTTTTGATGTGGCATTTTTAATCATCTTGGGAATTGCCTTTGTCAAGGCCTTTTCTGCCCAGTAAATATCCTTGAGCTCTTCCTCAAATAATTTCATGAGTTGAGATGATTTCATTCCCTTTGAGGAATTTTCATTTGAACTTCGGTTGGAACCACTTGTACTGCCGTTGCTATTGGTACGACCGTTTGAATCCGATTTTGAGTTTGCCATCGTTTTAATAATTAGATTTTTGGATTTATTTGTTATTACTGTTTGCTTTGCCATTTGATTTTGTGTCTGCCATTTCTTCATCCGATTCGGAACCATAAGTTGACCAACTAATTTCCCCATTCGATGGCAATGTGGCGTTATCAACCTCTCCTTTGCGCTCTTTGCTCAACGCACGGTTGTCCCGCTGAACGGAATTTTCTGTGCGGTCTGTTCCTTCTGCCACTTCTTTTAATAAACCATCTGTCTCGATAACGTGTTGGAGCGGATCTTCAATCACTTGCCATTCTTCGCCCATCTCGATACTTGGACCTTCGTTCCAACCGCCTTTGAAATCTTCGCCTTTAGACATGTTGAAATATTTGTTGCTGAATCTCGGGTCGCTTTGTAAAATGCCCGGAGGGAAATTTGGCTGCACACTGTCCAAAGCTGCCTGAAACATTTGAAAGTGCGCTACCTCGCGCGTCATGAGATAACGAAGCGATTCTTTCACCAATGGGTCGTCTGTAAATTTCATGAGATTTTCGTACACCAATTTGGCAGTTGATTCTGCAGCCATGTTTAAACGCATATCAACTGTTAAATCGCCCATGCCCATGATATAAGCTGCCGACCAGGGATTTCCATTGCTATCCGTCAAGGTTGGTGTGCCTCCGCTTACCAAAAAGAAATGAGGATTAACAAGTGCATCGTGGATGTAATCTTCTTTGGCAGCTTTGCCATCAAGCGTTTTCATTAAGTCTGATTCATCGGCTGCGTTTTTCAACTCACCGTTCACGCCGGTGAGCAACATTTGAATGGTTGCGCCAACTATTTCCAAATGACTAAATTCTTCTGTAGCAATATCCATGAGCATATCATACTTGTCAGGATAAGGTTTTCTGCAGCCGAAAGCCTGAACAAAATATTGCATGGCTGCTTTGAGTTCTCCATTGGGACCGCCAAATTGCTCCAATAACAATCGCGCAAAGCGGGGGTCGGGTTTAGAAACCCGGGCGTTGAATTGTAATTCTTTTACATGATGAAACATATGCGAAGTATTTAATGAAAATGAATAACGTTAAAAATGTGCTTGCCAATTGATGATAATATTCATGCCAAAAAGGCAATTCGGGCGCTTGATGAAGAAGCAAGGATGGCTATGGGGAAAATGTTACATAATGCCTATATTTTCGGGGTAATTTATTCCCATGATTTCATTAGAATGCTCAGGCTCGCCTAGTCTTCATGCGGTTTCAGCTGATGTTCATCACGTATCAAAGTAGTGGTGATATATTACGACCGCTCTCGCTACCCGAAGCTAATTTTAATGGTTAACAACAGATAAATTCATGTAGGTTAATTTCGTTACCTGGACAGCGAGGAACTCTCGCGGTTTCCTTCAGCGATTTACATTTTTATTGTTTGTGCGGGTAGATCTGTTTTTCAGAATGTTACTCTGATATTGACCAAAATCCGATCGGTCCATTTCAATGGTATCCTCATTCTATCTGCCTCTTGTTTCACTTATATATCTATATCGGAATGACTGATTTGATTTATATATTATCGGATGACAACTGTATTTATTAAATGACTTCATAGTCATCATTGTAGAATTGGCTCAACAATGTGCTACCGTTTCGTGCCATTTTGTAGATTTTTTTCCCCTTGTTGCAAATGGAAAATCGCCTAATCGAGACTGTCTTTGTGCATGCACGGCGCTATGTTGCGAGAAAAATACCGGATAATTCTTTTACTACAATGATATGGCACCTGCTTTGTAGACCGACTTCTTTACGTTTAAACCGATCGATTATGAAACGGGAAGTTCTGACTCTTTTTCAATCTTTTTAATTTCTGCTTCGATTTGAAGATTAGGAAATCAGAATCAAACATTAAATAAGAAATTAATGACGAATTCGGCAAGTGAAAATCTGATCATGCTTATTGACGACGATGAGAGTTCCCATTTCCTCAACAAAATCTTAATTGAAGAAGTGGTGGGAGAGGGAATAGAAAAAGTTTCATTCCAGATGGCTCCAAAAGCAATTTCTTATTTGGACAAGCTTGCAGAAGAAAAAAGGTTTTTACAGATTCTTATCTTTTTAGATATCAATATGCCTGTCATGAACGGTTTCGAATTCCTGGATAGGATCAAAGAAAGATATTCGAATGCTCATTTTCGCCTTATTATTGTCATGCTTACTTCAAGTATCCATCCCCGGGATCATGAACGGTCAAAGAATTATGCGGTCTTTCAATATTTGGTTAAACCCCTGGACCAGATAGTTCTCAGACCAATTATGATAGAAAATAGAATTCCTGTTCTTGACGAATAAAGTTGTGGGTTGATGAGAGAAGTTCGGCTTTCTCTCTGGATTTTTCAACTTCTTTGGTGATTATAGAAATTTTACTTTTTATATTGTGAGGTCAAGAAACTTTTATCCGGTCTATTTCATTGATATTTGAACATTATTATTTTAGGCTACTTAGAGTCTGTCAATACATTCAAGTGGTTGAGCCAGAAAGTTCGATATCAAGTCCTTGGACCAAGCCAGAGGCATGGGCGCACGCAGTTTTAAAAATCAGGGAGTCCCGCCAGGACGGGATGACCGTTTTTAAAACAAGTGGAACGCCGATATCGGACTTTATGGACAGACACTACTTATGTTGTCGGTAAGTATATGTAGAATATTGCACCTACATTGGGTTTTCCTTCGGCTACAATGAAACCATGGTGATTGGCTATTATTTTTTTTACAATTGCAAGGCCAATTCCGGTTCCTGAATATTCATTTCTCCCATGGAGTCGCTGAAAAACTTCAAAGATTTTTGTCGCATATTCATCCTCAAAACCTATTCCATTGTCTGCAATTTTTATGGTATAATATTCTAAATTTTTGAATGCTCCCGGATGCTTGATTTCCTTTCCGTGAATGAGCTCTGAAGTAATCATGATATGCGGCTCGATTTCAGGCCGGCTGTATTTTATGGAATTGCTGATAAGATTTGTAAAAAGTTGGGCAAGTTGTTGATAAAGTCCATTTATAGTGGGCAAATTTTCAAATTCAATAATGGCCTTTCTTTCAACAATCATTGAATGAAGGTCGGATTTTGATTCTTCAAGAATCGTATTCAAATTGCATGGAACGAAATTTAATTCAGTTCTATCTATTTTGGAATAATCTATAAGCGAAATGATCAGGTTTTGCATGCGCTCGCTTGCTGCGATGATGAAATTAAAATATTTCTGTGTTAGATCTGAAAATTTTTCCTCCTTCACGATAAGCTGGCTAAAACTCTTTATCGTTCGCAAGGGCTCCTGCAAATCATGGCTCACAATATAGCTGAATGACTTAAGTTCACCATTTGCGCTTTCCAGTGCGATGTTTTTTAAATCAAGTGTTCGATTTATTTTACGCAATACTTCTTCTGCTTTTTTCCGCTCGGTAATATCGCGGTTCACACCAACTGCAGCAATGGGTTTTCCGTTCTCATCATACACATAAGCAAGGGATACGAGTACGTTCACAAGGGTGTCGTCTTTTTTCGGCTGCACCAATTCACCTTGCCATTTGCCTATGGTGTTCAAATCATTTTCCCAGTCACGCGCGTCTTTATCTGTCAAAAATTGATTCCGCAAGATGTCACCCCCTTGTTTGCCTATTACTTCTTCGCTAGAATAACCATACAGATTTTCTGCGCCTTTGTTCCAACTGATAATGTTATAATTCATATCAGTTGCGATGACTGCATCGGCAATATTTTCGGTGAGTATTGCAGCTATACGTAAATTTTGGTTGCTTTCTTCAATTTCTTTGCGCGCTTTAACCATTGGTGTCACATCAACGCCATGAGTCAATATCCTTTCTGTTTTTCCTTGTGAGTCCTTCATGGGCTGTATCACTGAATTATAATAGCTCAAAACCAGTTTGCCAGTACTTTCATTGATTATTTCAGTAGGAAATTCA
>JBBRKB010000183.1:0-7514 GCA_038218385.1 Cytophagales bacterium
ATTCAGGAACATGCTGAACCTCATCAAGCACCGCGCCAATGGGGTAGTTCGCCAAAAAACCACGTGGATCTTCTTTTGCCCGCATTCGGTTGTCAATATCTTCCAACGTTATGTATGGAAGATCGGTATAAATTGATTTTAACAGCTGTCTTGCCCGTTTGTCGGGGTCCTGTTAAAGACAGTACAGGAAACTGTTTTCGGAGGGAAATAATCTTATGGGCGAGAATCCGTGATATCATTATTTGGACAAATCTGCAATTGGATTGCAGATTTGTCCAATAAAGGTAGCAAAATGGTCTTAAAATGCACCTTTTTATTTAATAAATTGTAGAACGTACTTACGCTAATTGCCTTAAATCCACCGGCACTACTCTGGAAATACCCCTTTCAACCATTGTGATTCCGTAGATAACATCGGTTGATGTCATGGTGCGTTTGTTATGGGTTACGATAACAAACTGTGAATCTTTGCTGAAGGTGCGGATGATGTTATTGAACTTGTCAATGTTGGCGTCATCAAGCGGTGCATCAACCTCATCAAAAATACAGAACGGCGCAGGCTTCAATAGATACATCGAGAACAAAAGTGCAGTGGCCGTCAATGTTTTCTCTCCACCACTCAACTGGTTGATCGTCTGTGGACGTTTGCCTTTCGGTTTGGCGATAATATCGATATCAGACTCTAGTGGATTGTTTGGATCCAACAATTTAATATCACAATCATCTTCTTCATTGAAGAGCGAGCGAAACACACGGCGGAAATGATCGCGCACCTGGTTGAACGCTTCCATGAAAGTCTGGCTGGCCACACCTTCAATTTCACTGATGGTGCTTAATAACGATTCCTTCGCTTTGACCAAGTCTTCTTTTTGTGCAATGATGAAATCATTCCGTTCTTTGATTTCGTTGTAGGCTTCCATCGCCATGGGATTTATCGGACCCATGTTGTCAAGACGATCACGCATTTTGTTCACGTCCTGACGAATTTTTTCTTCGTTTGCCTCAGCAAGCGCCTTAGCTTCTTCTTCCGTTTGTTGTTCTCCCAGCACCGTGTCGAGATCAACTTTAAACTCAACTGACAGTCTTTCTTTAACGGAGTTTAACTCAAGCTTACTTTCGCTTAGCTCTTGCTGAAGTTCCATTAACAACGTGTCAATGTTCTGCCGACCGTTCTGAATTTCGCGAAGTTCTTTTTCTATTTTGTCAATGGTGCCACGAGATTCATAATATTCTTTCTCGGCTTCATTGAGTCCGTTCTCCATTCCCTCTTTTTCGGCATACATGCCCAACAATTCATCATCGTTGGTTTCCGTATGCTCCATGATCACCTTACCTTCTGATTCATTTTTCTGAAGCTCCTGGGTATTTTGATCAATACGAAGACCACTTTGTTCCATTGACTCTTGCTTGAACCGGATCTCCTGATCAATACTTTTAACCCTGTTCTCTTGTTGGTGAAACAGAATGTTTTGATCGTTGTAAGCGGCAGACTTTTGCGTAAGCATGTCGTTATCACCGCTCAAGTGTTCGGTGATGATGGAAAGTTTTGTTTCCTGTTCCTGAAGGTCGTGCTTGGCTTGAAGTGCTTGGGGTTTCAGTTCATCCAATTCTTTTAACAACGAATCTATTTTTTCAAGAATGTCTTCACTTCTCAGGTCTGCATTGTTAAGCATGTGCGAGAACTGCTCACGTTTTGTGCGAACGGACACGAACTCTTCATTCACCTGGCGAAGTGAATTTTGTAATTCTTCAAGCCGCTGGCGAACGTTGCTGCTACGCAGTTTCTCCAGCTCACGTTGCTTGTCAACCAGCCCTTGACGTACGTCTTCAACTTTTATTGTCAACGTTTTAATTTCCTTCTCAAGTTTTTCAAGGTTGCGCGCACGGCCAATCTTCTTCCCTTCAAATAGCCCAACCGAACCACCGGAAATACTGAAACGCTTCCGTGTGATCTTGCCGCTCTTGGTAATGAATGTATTTTGATCATCTGGAGAAATACTTTTTACATCGCCCTCGTGGATGTAAACATTTTCCAGAATGTAAGACATCAATTTTTTAAACTTCGGATCGAACTCAATGATCTGTGTTGCCGGGAAGGCATTGTCATAAAGGGACGTTCCTGAAGGTTGATATTTTTCAAAGGTGTCGAGAATGAAAAAGTTTGCTTTTCCTTTTGAGGCATCACTCAAAATGTTGATGGCCTCGTAAGCTTCTGCTTCGTGATCAACAATGTAATAATTAAGAAAAGGCTCCAGGTAATTCTCAACGGCTATTCGGTATTCTTCGGGGCAAGTTAGAATGTCGGAAAGGAGTGGGGCATTCTTGCTTATTTTCTTACGAAGAAACTTAATGGCTTCCGGGAAACCCTCCAGGTTTTCAACCAACGATTTGGTGAGGTTGAATTCATTTTGTCTAGCATCTAGCTTCCGACTTGTTCCGGTCATTTCTTCGCGGATCATTTCGATCGTCTTTTCTGTTGAAGAGATGCGATGTTGTACTTCTTCTTCTTCAGTTTTAATGGCCTCTAACTGCTTGGTCTTACCGTTAATTTCTTCCTGAAGTACAACGAGTTTATCTTCAAATTCTGTGAGGCTGGCGTTTTGCTGATTGGTATCTGTGGCCGCTTTCTCCAGTTCTTGCTTTAGCGATGACACTTGTATTTCACGAATCTCAACGCCTTTGTTTAATTGAAAACTTTGTTCCTGGCGCTCGCGCATGACCTGGCGTAAGTTGTCGGTTTCCGTTTGAAAGGCAACCGTTTTTTTCTTTTGATCTTCGTAATCGGTTTTAAATCGGTTGAGTTTATCCGTTATTTCAACCAGTATAGAACTTGCCGTTTCCTTTTCTGATTCCAGACTTTGAATGCTGAAGCGTGCACGTTCGTTGCTCTTCTTGTCTTGTTCTATTTGTTCGCGAAGGCCGTTGGCACGGTCGTTCAAATATTTTAAGCGTTCGTTTTTAATTTGCTTCTCACTTTCGTAATGACGAATTTTTGATACGAACTCGTTTATGGCCTTCTGCCTGGATGATAATGTTTTTTCTTTAAATACCAGATCGGTTTTGGATTGCTCAATGATGGCTTCCCGCGAGGCAACATCGGAAGTCAAGGCAACCTTGCGATCATTTTCCTGGGCAATACGCTGGTTAATGCTGCTGAAGCGATCCTTCTGCTTGTTCACCACCACCTTTGCCAGGTTGATGCTTTTCTGTTTGTATTCGTCCTTAAGCTTGTAGTAGTTCTCGGTCTGCTTGGCCTGCTTTTCCAGGCTCTTCATATTCTTCTCAATCTCGAAAAGTAAATCTTCAACTCGCTCCAGATCCGCATCTGTGTCTTCCAGTTTTTTAAGCGTTTCTTTTTTACGCTTTTTGAATTTGGATATGCCTGCAGCCTCTTCAAACAACAATCTGCGTGAGTTGTCTTTGTCATTCAACAGATCATCCACCATGCCCAACTCGATGATGGCGTATGTATTGGAAGCTACCCCTGTGTCAAGAAATAGGTTGGTTATATCTTTTAAGCGGCACGTCACACCATTTAAGAGATACTCACTTTCACCCGACCGGTAGAGGCGGCGTGTGATGGTAATTTGGGAATATTCTGTTGGCAGGATGTTTTTTGTATTGTTAATGGTAAGGGAAACCTCTGCCATCTGCTGTGCCGAACGTTGACTGGTGCCGTTGAAAATGACGTTTTCCATTTTCTCTGAACGGAGTGCACTGGTCTTTTGCTCTCCCAATACCCACCGTATGGCATCTACAATATTGGACTTTCCGCATCCGTTTGGCCCAACAATACCCGTAATACCTTCATCGAAGTTGATGACGATTTTATCGGCAAAACTCTTAAATCCCTTAATCTCCAGCTTGGCTAGTTGCATCTGTCTAATTCCCGATTTTAGTGGTTGTCTTAAAAAAGTGAAGTCGGCAAAGATAAGGTCATGGATGTGGGAATTCAAAAAAAATATCGGCTGCCAAATCAGACTTTTTGGCATGGGAATTCTATACATATGGAATAGCATTTCGGGAGCATGGCTTTTTTTAGGAATTAGCATTAGCTGGGAAAATCGTTGATTCTCTCCATTTTTTAAATACATTTGTTTAATGGATGATTTTAAAATCTGGTTTTACGTCATTGTCGCGATCATTTATGTGATCAGCCGAGTACTGAAGAAAGGGAAAGGCCCATCTCAAGAATCACCACAAGAAATGAATGAGCCTCGTACTTCACGCGCTGGCACCAGTGAACCAAAGGATAGACCGATGACTTTTGAGGAGTTGTTACAAGAGATTAGTGAGACAAAAGCATCTATCCCCAAGCCCGTTCCGGTTGTCCAGCCAAAGCCCAGACCCGTGCCGGCCTATGTCGACTATGATGATGATTTAAAGGATGAAACCGATACGGAAACCTATAAATCATACGAAAAAGCAAAGAAAGAAGCTTTTGAACGCCCCAGCTTGCAGGACACTATTAAGTTAGGTGTTGATACGAGTAAGTTAGGTGTTGATACGAGCACTTTATCTGACAGATTCACTGAATTTTCTATTAAAAAGAAGGGGACACTGTTAAAAAGCTATGCAAAAGAGCTACGGACGAAGAAGGGTTTTAAGCGCGCTATAGTGTTGAATGAGATACTTAATAGACGATTTTGATGAAAATTTGATTTTTTTTTCTTAACATTGAGACAATAAATATTAGGCCTTGGCATTGATGCCACTTTTTTAAACTTGTTATTGTAGCTCCGATCAGTGATGTCAGTAGGTTACAATATTTTTTATAAGGTTATTTATGGTTGTTCAATTTTTAACTAATTCTTAAACTCAGAATGCATTGCAGACCATTTTTCGGTTTTCTTGTGCTGTTTTGTGCAAGTTGCCTATCAATTAATGCCATAGCTCAGCAAAAAAATGATTGCGACCCTATTGAAGTAAAAGCAGAAGTGGTTAAGACCGAAAGTTCTGCTAACGCTTCCATCATTCTAAAATTTGAGAAAAATAATCAAAGTAAGTATAGGGTAATTTTGTCTCATGGAAATGATCCTTGGAAAATTGCAGAAAGTGGAGTAACGGAGTTTCATAATCTTAAATCTGGACTCTATGAAGTCTATGTTATCGACAAGAATGGCTGCAATAAGCAATTTAATCTTAAAATTAATTAGGGGTAATGAGAAGATTGATTAGAAATATTCTGCGATCATCCCTTATAATTGGTCTGCTCTTTTTTGCATCCGCAAAAACTTTTTCACAAGCAACAGTGGTGCTGGATCAGGTTAAGGATGCCTGCGATGGATTAGATAATGGTTCGATCAGAATTACAGTGACTGGAGGCGTGGCTCCACTAACGTACAATATTTTACGTTTGTCAGACTTTACTTCAATTGCTTCCAATGTTCCAATTGCATTAAATACGCCAGTTACAATTATCAATCTACAGGCAAGTGATTATTTCATTGGTGTTGGCGATGGTGATCCCGCGCCTAATTATATAAATACTTTTACTATTGGAACGGTATTGGTCAATATCAATGCTACTGTTAATTCTGCCATAAATAATTCTGATTGTTCCGTGCCTAATGGTGCTATCGACATTAATGTTTCCGGAGGCACAGGAGCTTTTTCATATTCATGGACGGGGCCAAATGGTTTCACCTCTTCTACAGAAGACATTACGGCGTTGCTTGGTGGAAGTTATGATATTACTGTAACCGATAATGGATCAAATTGTACGCGTGTATTAAATGTAGTACTAACGGACCCGTCACCCACCGTTCAGAATATTGTAAGCCCAGGAGCAAGAACAATATGTAATGGAGATGACTTAACGGTTGCATTGCAAACTTCACAGATAGCGCCTGTAACGTATGAATTATTTAAAAATGGTTCCGGTACTGGTGATTTTGTAGTAGGTACAGGTGCATTGATTAGCTATGCTGTTGCAACCGGAACATTTACTAATGGAGATGTTTTTACCGTTCAAGCAGTAGATGGTTTTTGTGCTCCTGTGATGATGAATGGGTCTATAACCGTTACTATTCAAACCCTTAGCATAACAAGTACTATTACCGATAATACACGTTGTCTCACACCTTTTAATGGTGCCTTGGATATAACAGTGAGCGGGACAACAAACCCACTAACGTATACATGGACGGGCCCTAATGGGTTCTCTTCAGGAACTGAAGATGTTGCCGCACTTGAGCCTGGTGCATACACGCTATTGGCAAAGGATAATGTTACAGGTTGTGAAGTCACTCAAATTATTAATGTGGGTGACAATTCGCCAACTGTTACCGTTGGAAATGCCATTACCAACAATACCCGATGTGTGGCGCCATTCAATGGAGCCATTAATATTACAGCAGGAGGGACTGCAGGACCCTTCGCCTATTCATGGACTGGGCCAAGCGGTTTTACATCTTTGTCAGAAGATATTTCAGGTTTAACACCTGGTAGTTATGGTGTAACCGTTACCGACACACCGACCGGATGTTTTACAACCGTTCTTATTGATGTGTTGGATACACCACCCACTATTACAGTTGGGAATAGCGTTACCAATAATACACGATGCATTGCGCCTTTTAATGGAGCTATCGATATTACAGCAGGAGGGACTGCAGGTCCCTTTACCTATTCGTGGACGGGTCCAAGTGGATTCACATCTTTGTTAGAAGACATTTCAGGTTTAATACCTGGTAGTTATAGTGTAACAATTACCAACACACCAACCGGATGTTTTACAACTGTTCTTATTGATGTGTTGGATACACCACCCACAATCACCATTGGAAATAGTGTTACAAATAATACACGATGTGTTGCACCCTTTAATGGAGCCATTGATATTACAGCAGGAGGTACTGCCGGTCCCTTTACCTATTCGTGGACAGGGCCAGGTGGATTTACATCCTTGTCAGAAGATATCTCAGGTTTAACACCTGGTAGTTATACGGTAACCGTTACAGATACACCCTCTGGATGTTTTACAACCGTTCTTATTGATGTGTTGAATACCCCATCAACGATAACTATTGGAAATTCTATCACCAATAATTCACGATGTTTTGCGCCATTCAATGGAGCCATTGATATTACAGCAGGAGGCTCGGCAGGACCGTTCACCTATTCGTGGACAGGGCCAAGTGGATTTACGTCTTTGTCAGAAGATATTTCAGGTTTAACACCTGGTGGCTATACAGTAACGATAACAGATACACCCACTGGCTGTTTCACCACCACTCTCTTCAATGTTCTGAATTCTCCCGTTGTTCTTACTTTGGGTAATGCAATTACCGATAACACGCGATGTATTTCTCCGTTCAACGGAGCGATCGATTTAACCGTTAACGGAAGCACCGGGCCTTTCACATTTGCGTGGACTGGCCCGAACGGTTTTACAGCCGCCACCGAAGATATTTCGGTGCTGGAAAATGGAGCCTATAACGTTACTGCCACTGATATTGCCAGCGGATGTTTTGTAACTGGTAATTTTAATGTCGGAAATACAACACCAACCT
>JBBRKB010000184.1:0-7503 GCA_038218385.1 Cytophagales bacterium
TAGAATTTATTTGGAAAGCGTACCAAATTAGGCAAAAGTGCACAAGAGATTGTAAAAACAGTTGAAAATGGTATCAAGTCAAAACTGCTCAGCCAAATCAATTTTTTCGAATCACTCAACCTGTGCTACTTCGGCCCTGTAGATGGCCACGATGTAAACCATTTGATTACTATTTTTAATGACCTAAAAGATATCAAAGGCCCTAAAATTTTGCATTGTGTCACGGTGAAGGGTAAAGGGTATAGTCCTGCAGAAAAAGGGAATGCTACCACCTGGCACGCACCCGGAACATTTGATAAGATCACCGGAGAGATTTACAAGAAAACCTATGAGTCTCCACAGGCACCTAAGTATCAGGATGTGTTTGGCAATACATTAGTGGAACTAGCAAGGACCAACGCTAAAATTGTGGGGATCACACCTGCCATGCCTTCCGGCTCTTCCATGAACATCATGATGAAGGAGATGCCCGACCGAGCGTTTGATGTTGGCATTGCAGAGCAACATGCTGTCACATTTTCAGCAGGTATGGCAACGCAGGGATTAATTCCTTTTTGTAATATTTATAGCACCTTTATGCAGCGTGCTTACGACCAGGTGATTCATGATGTATGTATACAAAATCTTCCTGTTAATTTTTGTCTGGATAGGGCTGGTTTTGCAGGTGCTGACGGTCCTACACATCATGGTGCTTATGACATGGCTTACTTCAGGTGCATCCCTAACATGATAGTGGCAGCACCTATGGACGAGCACGAACTGAGAAACCTCATGTTCACTGCCCAACTGCCTCGCTCAGGCGGGGCATTTTCAATTCGCTATCCGCGAGGGCAAGGTGTGTTTCCGGATTGGAAAAATGAAATGAAAGAAATCAAGGTGGGTACCGGAAGGGTTATTAAAGAAGGCGAAGATGTTGCCATTCTCACCATCGGCCACATGGGCAACTATGCCGTGGAGGCATGTGAATCATTGGAGAAAAATGGTATTCAGGCAGCACATTACGATATGCGCTTTGTGAAGCCACTGGATGAGAAGATGCTTCACCATATTTTTAGCAAATTCAAAAAAATTGTTACTGTGGAAGACGGCTGTATTCAAGGCGGATTTGGAAGTGCAGTGTTGGAGTTTATGGCCGATCATAATTATTTCGCGGAAGTGAAACGGTTGGGTATACCGGATAAAATAATTGAGCATGGTGAGCAATCAGAGCTTCACCTGGAGTGCAACTTTGATGTGGCGAGCATTGAAGCCGCTGTCATTTCATTAGTAGAGGTAGTCTCTCGTTAGAAAATACACCATGCTATTTATCACCGAAAAAGGGAAAGGCGATCCATTGCTTTTGATTCATGGCTTTCCAATGCACTCCGAAGTATGGGATGAGTTTTCAGCTTTATTGTCAAATCACTTTCGTGTTTTGCTTGTTGACTTACCCGGTTTCGGAAAGTCTCCCTCCCTTCATGATAATTTTACTATTGACCAGGTAGCGCGGGTCGTCCTCGACACGTTGGAACCTCTTATTTCAGATAGGGTAGTTGTTGTTGGCCATTCTCTGGGAGGATATGTTGCCTTATCAATGGCCGCACAGCGACCTGATCTCTTTGCTGGTCTGTGCTTGTATCACTCTACGGCCTATCCTGATTCGCCCGAAAAAAAGGAATCGCGCAGCAAGGTTATTGAGTTTATCCAAAAGAATGGTGTTGAAGCTTTTACTTCAAATTTTATTGCGCCCTTATTTGCCGATCAGCAGCATTCGGGAATAGCGCGTGTCAGAAAGTTAAATATGGAGTCCAAACAACAATCCGTGATGGGCTATATACAAGCTATGCGAGACAGGCCTGATTTCACCTCTGTGCTGAAAATATTTTCTAATCCCGTCTTGCTGTTGACTGGTGATAAAGATCCTGGTATTCCATTAAAGACCATAGTGGATCAAGCACTGTTGAATACCCATATAGAAGTGCAAATTCTGCACGGACAGGCACATATGTCTATGATTGAAGAGCAAGATAAAGCAGCTTCTGCCGTCCGGTTTTTTTCGCAGGCATGTTTTCTTTCCGTTAAATAATGCTCAAATCAATTTAAAAATTTGGCTTTTTTATAAAAACCATGCAAATTGTATCAATTTAGTGCGTCTCTCTAAAACCTGACAAGGTTTTGAGAAAATAGGATTGTATATTTGATACCTCGAAATACTTATTAACCAAACCATATATGCAAGAGAATGTACCTGGAGACTTTGAATCATGGAACGCAGCAGCGCAGAAAATCGCCTTTGCGTTGTGGGCAATTGCAATCCTAATTACCGTACTGCATTTAATTCGATTGGCCGTCATTAGTGACGCAAAAACGAAATACGATTTTATTAACAGGAGTGAAATCAAAACGTTATGGATAGCAGCCATCATTTTGATTATCGGCTGCTGTTTTTATGCCAATTCAAACATTACGGAACTTACCACGGTGTGGATCTTCGTAAGAGGTTTTACCACCTTTGCCATGGGTATGATAGTCGCCCTGATTGTTCAAAACCTATTGAAGTTCTACTATCCGTTCTTTATTGAAAAGCGGTTGAAAGCTCTTCGCTATGAACCACGGATTTCGCCAAAAACCGGCAAACCTATGAAGCTTCTTAGTGAAGATGAAGAAGATGCCTATTTGGATGAAGGTATGCAGGCGGAGGAGAATGTATACTCCATCGACTATGACGTTTGGAAAGACCCTGAGTCTGGATATGTAAAAATTGAAAAATATGCTGGCCACCTTCACGCACTTCAGTGTCCGGAATGTAACTATCAAACCTTTAAAATTGTAAAAGAAGAAATTCTTCGCCTACCTTCTGACATGGAAGAAGGCGAGTTGCTTAAGCATTTCCAATGTGGATATTGTGGATATAAAGCGAAGAAATCAGTTGTCTTGAAAATTTCTCAAAAGTTTGAGGAATCAGCTGCTGCAACAGCGTAGTTGTACATTTAGACCATCAATAAAAAGAAACCCCGAGCGATCGGGGTTTTTTGTTTTACAGGCCATTGAATGCGAGATCAGTTGGCAGCCGTATCTGATCTGAATAAAACTTCATGCGTGAATGTGAGGTGTCAAGTAAAGAGATCCTGTCAATGGTTGTGCGCTTATGGTTTACAAAAACCTCCAGGTAATTTCCATCAAATAAATACAGGTTGATTTTATACTTATAGTAACGAATAGACATGATGAATGTCCCCTGTTCATAAAGGACATTAATCTTTTTTGCAAAGGTCAGCTTATTGAAATTTTTCAGCGTGATCATTGGCTAAACTTAAAAAAATATTCTCGTAGAAATAAAAATACAAGCATTAAAAACAGTGTTCGTTTTACAAACGATTTAACTGTGCCTGTGTTATGGTTTGGAAAAAATAAAAAAACCCAGGTAACCTGGGCTTTTATTTGGGTGAAAGACGGGTCTCGAACCCGCGACCTCCAGAATCACAATCTGGCGCTCTAACCAACTGAGCTACAATCACCATTTTAAGGGACTGCAAAGCTAGACAGCTTGGTCAAATTTACAAAAATGCTTTTCAATAATCTTTAAAGCAGGTTCATTATTTCGTGCTAAATGCTTGCTCAATCTGGTCAATAGAAACACCCAGCGTTTGATAGACAACATCCTCCAGCATTTCTTTTTTGCCCCAAAAGTGATAGGTAGTCTGCTTGTGGATAAGAGACTCGCCTGCCGCCAACGCAGCGCCCGGAGATGACGCTTCAAGTTCATAGAATGGACCCATTTGCGAGCCATCCTCCAACGGCCCATCATTATAGGCATTCAACGCATCTCCGCCGTACGGATATTGCTGCTCTTCCCAACTTGAATTGACATAGTCCTGCGTATTTGCCGGCTCGCATTCTAGAATTGTTAAACACGTGTTCTTACCATCATAACTGCCGATGAATCGTTTGGTTCGTAGAGGAGGTATTCCCAATTTCCCTCGGGCTTTTCCATCAGCCTTAAAGAAAATAACCGAATCATTTATATGCATCCGGTCGTGAGGAATAGGGCCGAAGTAATTTGTGTTTATTTTTTTTCCGAGCAACGTTGAATCCCCTGGTTTAATGGGGAGCACAATGGTAACGCCAGGAGAGGGTGTCATCATGCCCAGCATCCAAATGGAGAGCAGTCCTTTTTCTTTTGTCCACGGATGGGTTCCGGTATTCTTCAAGGTGTTGGTGGACTCGTAACTGACAGCATGAATGCCAGCTAACGAAATGTGAAGTCGCGATTTGATTTCTTCAGCGTCAAGCAATCGCACTTTGCGATCAATGCCAATAGTAAAATTTGTTCCCGCTCTGTTGGTGAGGGTAAAGTCCTTTGTAAAATGGGCTTCCGATTTTGTTTTCTTTTTTACAGCAAAACTGTCGGTGTCAATTTCTTTGGGAGTAAACCAATGTTCGTATTCAAAGGGCACATCTGCTTTAAAGAAAATTGAATACTGTCCACCTTCAGGGCCAAGCCATAAGCGCTCCTCGCCACCAAAGGCATTCATGTGGGGAAGAATTTTTTGTGAGGCAATCAGGTCATAGTTGATCCAACCAAAACTTAATCCGGAATCACCGTTGCATGTGCTGGTCATTACCCTACCTTGATATTGTGGAATCAGCAATACTTTTGAATCGCCATTGCTGAGCTCAATACAGCTAACATAGTCTTGAAGAAAAGCCTTATCGTATCCATACGTATTTTTTGCAAACTGTACTTCTGGTGCGCCTTGTTTGCAAGCGCTAAGCATGAAACACACTAGAACGACTGCAAAACTATTTCGTATAAAAAAATTTAACATGCTTACTTTCTGTTAAACGATAGTCGCATACCCGTTTTACTTTCGTCAAAATCACCGTGCGTGTAAGCAAGATGACCAGAAACCAACGTATGGGTTACGGATGAATGGAAGGTTGTGCCTTCAAAGGGAGACCAACCACATTTCGCTACAATGTTATGGCTCTCTACCGACCATGATTTAGTTGGGTCGACTAAAACAAGATCTGCAAAATAGCCTTCACGTATGAATCCTCTTTTTTCAATTTGAAAGACAATAGCAGGATTATGACTCATCTTTTCTACCACACGCTCAATACTGATTTTGCCTTTTTTATAAAACTCAAACATAGCCACAAGACTATGCTGAATCAAGGGACCTCCAGATGGAGCTTTGAAATACGTATTGTTTTTTTCCGCCAACGTATGGGGTGCATGATCGGTGGCAATCACATCAATCTTGTTATCCAACAACGCCTGAAAAACAGCATGTTGATCGTTCATGGTTTTAATAGCAGGATTCCACTTGATCAAGGTGCCGAGTTTTTCATAATCATGATCATTGAACCACAGATGATGCACACAGGCCTCTGCTGTTATTTTTTTATTTTCTAATGGAATATCGTTTTCAAATAACTCTGTCTCCTTGGCCGTGGAGATGTGGAGGACATGAAGGCGCGTACCAAATTTTCGCGCCATGTCAACGGCTCTTGAAGAAGAGAGGTAGCATGCCTCAGCACTGCGTATGAGTGGATGAAATTTAATAGGCACATCTTCGCCATACTTTTCTTTATAAAGCGCGGCGTTTCGGATGATGGTGGCCTCGTCTTCACAATGGGTAGCAATCAACGAAGGAAAATTTGAAAAGAAATTCTCTAGTTGTTTGGGGCTGTCAACCAAAAGATTGCCCGTTGATGAACCCATAAAAATTTTTAGGCCACACACTTTTGTAATGTCTGTTTTCATTACCTCTTCAAGATTGTCATTGGAGGCGCCCATGAAAAAAGAATAATTGGCAAGCGAGTTGCGCGATGCGATGTGATATTTTTGTTCGAGCAGTTCTTGTGTAAAAACCGGGGGCGATGTGTTTGGCATTTCCATAAACGAAGTAACACCACCGGCAACGGCAGCCCGTGCTTCTGAATGAATGGTTGCTTTGTGTGTAAGGCCCGGCTCACGAAAGTGCACCTGATCATCGATCACACCCGGTAAAAGAAAGTTTCCCTTAGCGTCAATGGTTTTATCGGCATGTGTATCTGAAAGATTTTTGCCGATGGTTTCAATGTAAGCGCCCTTCACCAGCACATCACTTTCTGTGACTTTGCCTTCGTTGACTATATTTGCGTTGCGTATCAGTATTGTGTTCATTACAGTAAAATTATCATCTAAAAGTGTCTACCAAACTATCATTCGAAAATTTTAATCTTAATCGTCAATTATTGAATGCGATTGCCGATTTGTCGTTTGATATTCCTACGGAAATACAAGATAAATGCTTTCCGCTTATCATGGGCGGCCAGGAAGTGATTGGTATCGCGCAGACCGGCACAGGAAAAACAGCAGCGTATTTGCTACCGATTCTTATGAAAGTGAAATACGCGCAAGGTAAAGTGCCGCGTGCATTGATTTTGGGGCCAACAAAAGAACTGGTGATGCAGATTCAAGACCATGCACAGCAGTTGGCAAAATATACTGATCTGAGGATTTTGGCTTTATATGGTGGCACGGGTCCGAAAGCACAAATTCAAGTGCTTGAAGAAGGTGTAGACATTATCGTGGCAACACCGGGACGGTTCATGGAATTATACCTTAAAGGGGAGCTATCTACCAAACAGATTAAAATACTGGTGATAGATGAGGCCGACCGCATGATGGACATGGGTTTTATGCCGCAGCTTAGAAAGATGTTGGAAGTGCTGCCACTCAAAAGACAGAACCTCTTGTTCTCGGCAACCTATGCTGACAGGGTTGAGCGTCTTAGTGCAGAGTTCCTTGAGTTTCCAATACGTGTGGAGGTGACACCACAGGCCACACCCGCCAAACAGGTTGAGCAAGAATTGTATCACATACCCAACCTGAAAACAAAAATCAATTTTCTTGAGCACCTGTTACAAGACACCGAGACATTCAATCGTGTTATGATTTTTACACGATCAAAAGACAACGCCAACAACATTTATAATTTTCTGGACCGTAAAGGTCTCGGGCCTGCGCGCGTGGTGCATTCCAACAAAGGACAGAACACACGTATCAATGCCATTAATGATTTTAAAAATGGCGATGTGCGGATCTTGGTTTCAACAGATGTGACAGCACGCGGAATTGACATTGTTAAAGTCTCACATGTAATCAATTTTGATGTTCCCATTCTGTACGAAGATTATGTGCATCGCATTGGAAGGACGGGAAGGGCATTTCAGGAAGGAAAAGCGATTACCTTTGCCAACAATGCTGAGCTCTTTCACATTGAAAAGATAGAAGACATTATCCGTGAAAAGATACCGGTTAAAAAACTACCAGAGTCTATTGAGATTGGCAAAACACCGTTCGATGAAAAGCAACGGATCAACAAAGAGATAGATATGTTAAAACGAAAAGTTGATCCTGAGTTCAAGGGAGCTTTTCATGACCGTAAAGGTAAAAAGAAGAAGTAGCCAAAATTCTCACCTATGTGTCGAAGGAAACAGCTACCGACATTGATCTTAATTATTTTTTTATTT